>JAFPXC010000020.1 GCA_017394805.1 Clostridia bacterium
GATGGCCTTCGCTTCGGCTCGGCGTGCTTCCGCAACGAACCCGCGACATTTGCCTTGGCAAGGCAACGCTCTACCACTGCGCCACTCCCGCACGGAGTGTGTTTTGTTTTGTACTCGAGCGGGAGACGGGATGGCCTTCGCTCTGGCTCGGCGTGCTTCCGCAACGAACCCGCGACATTTGCCTTGGCAAGGCAACGCTCTACCACTGAGCCACTCCCGCACGGAGTGTTTTCTATTTTGTACTCGAGCGGGAGACGGGATGGCCTTCGCTTCGGCTCGGCGTGCTTCCGCAACGAACCCGCGACATTTGCCGAGGCCGGCAACGCTCATCTCATCCACTCTCGCGTGCTTTTATATATTAGCGCAAAACAAACTCGTTGTCAAGAATATTTCACGCATTTTTTGGCGGATTGGTGCGCTCGAAGAGACTTGAACTCATACCTCGAAGAGACTAGATCCTAAGTCTAGCGCGTCTACCAATTCCGCCACGAGCGCATTGTGGTGATCCATCGGGGGCTCGAACCCCGGACCCTCTGATTAAAAGTCAGATGCTCTACCGGCTGAGCTAATGAATCACGATGGCAGGGGTAGCGTGATTTGAACACACGAATGTCAGAGTCAAAGTCTGATGCCTTACCGCTTGGCGATACCCCTACGGATTGCAAAATGGGATTGGGGTGAGTAAAGGGACTCGAACCCTTGGCCTCCAGGGCCACAACCTGGCGCTCTAACCAACTGAGCTATACCCACCATATTTGGTGAACCTGGGGGGATTCGAACCCTCGACCCACGGCTTAGAAGGCCGTTGCTCTATCCGACTGAGCTACAAGTCCACGTGGAGCGAGTGATGGGAATCGAACCCACGCGACCAGCTTGGAAGGCTGGGATTCTACCGTTGAACTACACTCGCGCGACCCATTCTTGCCTTAGTATATTAGCACTTGGCATAGTTGCTTGTCAACCGAAAATATTAAGAATTATTCGATTTTTACAATTTTCGGCGAAACCATATCCCCCTCAACGTCGATGACGCAATAGGTCGCCGTGTTGTGCGGATAGCACACGTGTCCGGGGTTGACGCACAGCACGCCGCCCACGTAGCGAACGTCCGCTCGGTGCGTGTGCCCGTAGAGCGCGACGGTGGCACCCGCTTGCCTGGCCGCCGTGGCCAAGGTATCCAGACCGTATTTGACGTTGTAGCGATGGCCGTGCGTCATAAAGACGCGCACGTTGCCCGCTTGGAAGACGTAGTCTTCGTTCCACGGACAGTCGTAGTCGCAGTTGCCGCGGACGGCGGCGAATTGAGTGGGGAACGCGTACTTGAGACTTTCGGCGTCACGCCAGCCGTCGCCTAAGAACAGGACGTGCGTAAAGGTGGGTACGTCGAAAAGAAAGTTGAGGCGCTTCGCCTCGCCGTGCGTGTCCGAAACGACCAACAGTTTCATAGCATACTCTCCAATTTGCGCAAAGCGCGGCCACGGTGCGAAACCGAGTTCTTTTCGTCGGCGGTGGCAACGCCGAAGCATTTGCCGAGGTCGTAGGAATAGAAGAGGGTGTCGTAACCGAAGCCGAACGAGCCGGTTTCTTCCCAAAGAACGTAGCCGTCCACCTTGCCCTCTGCGACGAGATATTCGCCCGAGGGGTAGTAGAGTACGATGGCGGTGGCGAAATAGGCCTGCCTATCTTTCTCGTCGGGGTAGTCGCGCAAGGCCTCTAACAATTTGCGACGGTTGGCCGCGTCGTCGTGCTCTTCGCCCGCGTAGCGCGCCGAATATACGCCGGGAGCGCCGTCGAGCGAGAGAACGCACAAGCCCGAATCGTCCGCTATGGCCGCGGCACCCGTCGCCTTGGCGACGTAGGACGCTTTGATGAGGGCGTTGTCGCGGAAGGTGTCGCCCGTTTCGGGAATGTCGACGTTGAGACCTTTGTCCGCCATCGTGTACAGGGTGAACTTGTCGCCCAATATCTCTTTGATTTCGCGGACTTTGTTTTTGTTGTTGCTGGCGATGATCAAATCCATATCGTTACCTCGCTTGGCGCGTATGCGCGGTTGAATATGCTATAATTATATAGTGAAATCGGCCGAAAGACAACAAAAATGTGGCGTGCTTTTTGAATATCGGGGTTGAAAAAGCCGTTGGAATTGTTTATAATAGGGGTATGAAAGATAAAAAACAGGTGTTTTTGTGCAAGTTGCCCGTGGTGAATTACGTCATACTGGGCGTGATGTGCGCGGCGATGATCCCCTTTGCCGTCGTGGCGTTGTTGCGCCTATTGGAAGTGGGACGCTTCTATTCTTTCAATCGGGCGTTCGATATCGTCGCTATGACCGTGGAGATTGCCGCAACGGTGTTCATCGTCCTCTTGACCGTATTGACCCGGTACGTCGTGACCGATAGATTTTTTATTTTTCAACGAATCGTCGCCACCAAAATCCCCATAGAAAAATTGTTGCTCGTTCGCCACGAATTGAGCGAGGATACCTGCGTGCTGTACTATGCCGACGAACGGGCGCCCGACGGCGTGCGTTTCGTGGTGTTGAGGGTATTTGCCAAGCACAAGCAGGAGATCGTGCGCGCCATACAGGCCGCCAACCCGAACGTGGCGTACGAAGTATTCGATAATTCGAGGAAGGAAGAAGATGAGTAAAAAATTGTTGAACGGATACCAAAGCGCATTGCGCGGCGCGTTGGAAGCCGCCGTGGAGACGGTGGCCGTGCAAGACGGGCGCTTTGCAACCGAAAAAGGGGATTTCGCCTCGATAGAGGTGCGCAAAAACGCCTTGCAATACGCGTTGGGCGCGAGCATCGCCGGACGGCGCGCCACGGCAGTCGCGTACGACTTCGACACGGACGAGTTGGCCTCGGTGGCGCACGTGGGCGTCAATGCGGCTTTGGTGGTGCTGGCGGTCGACAACGAGATACGCCCCTACTGCGATCTGCGTAGTTTGGCGTATGCCGCACACCTGCCGATGATGGAGCCTTCGTCCGTCTATGAATGTAAGACGTTCGTCAAAATCGCGTGCAATTTGAGCGAAAAATACGACGTGCCCGTGCTGGTGCATATCGGGCAGGGGCTTGCGGACACCTACGACGAGGTGGAGTTGGTCGAGCCGAAAGTGCTGAAAGCCAAAGCCTACAAGCGCAACGTGGAAAAATACGTTACCACGCCGACCGCCAATAAGCTGTGCGCCGAGGATATCGTCGTCAGGGACAAGCGACTCGCGACCGACTGCGAAACCTTCCCCATACATACCGTGGAATACCTCGACCGCACGATGGGCGTGGTGTGCTACGGCGAAGCGTACGCCGCTTTGAAAGTGGCCGCGCCGCACTTGTCGGTGTTGCGGCTGGGGACGTGCTATCCTTTGCCCGTCAATACCATACGGGAGTTTGGGCAGAACGTGGAAGACTTGGTCGTGATGGAAGAGGGGGAGCCCATCGTGGAATACGCCCTTAAAGCGCAGGGGATCGCGTGCCACGGCGAGGACTTGTTCCCCTTGCGAATGCGCTACAATCCCGCCGAAATCAAAGAGCGGCTACTTGGCGTGGAGATAGCCAAAGACGACGTGTCTTTGCCCATACGGACGCCCGCGTTTTGCTCGAATTGCCCCTTGATAGATTTGTTTACGGCCATCAAAAAGGCCGAGGTCAAGACGCATACCGATACGGATTGCGGGTATTTGGCCGCCAATATCCCCATGATTTGTGCGGATACGGCCTTTGCCGCGTCGCCCGTTGCGTTGGCGGCGGGCTTTGGAAAATACGAGCCGTGCGTGGCCGTCGTGAGCGCGAAACGATTGGATTTGAACGATTTTCGCGGTGATCTCGCGGGGGTGAGCGTGTTCGTCTACGGCGACGTGGCGGGCTTGGAGCCCGTGCTGAGCAGTCTGTGCCCCACGGTGTGCGTCGTGAATGTGAAAGACGTGGGCGACTACCTGACCAAAGAGGGCGTGTGGCTGGTGCTGACGGAGTGCCGCCATGGATAAGAAGATACTCGTCGCCCTGTCGGGCGGGCAAGAAACGGCGTATTTGCTGACCGTGTTGCGGGCGGTGGCCGAGCGCGAACAGAGCGCGTTCGGCTATTACAGACCGTGTACGACCTCGCGGGAAGCGTGCGTGGAGCGGATATTCGTGACCGTGGGCGCGCAAACCGCGTGCAAGGAGTTTTTGCCCGAAACGGCCGACGTCTTGGTGGCGTTGGAAGAGTTGGAAGGGCGTCGTGGGGTGCGTTTTCTCAAAAAAGAAGGCGTATTGATACTGTGCGCGATGCATCGTTTGCCTATGGCCGTGGCCGTGGGCACGACGGGCTATCCGACCGACGTGTTGTACCGTTCGGTGAGCGAAGGGCGCAACGTATGGCAGGTGAAAAGGGCGGAATGCACGCCCGCTTTTATCGCCGCGATCACCTTGCGCGCCTTGGGGTACGAAAGGGAAACGGCGGAAGAAATCCTCTTATCGTGCGGGTTGACCGTAGACGAGGAGAGCGTGCGGGCCGTGTACGCCAAGGAGTACAGCAAGTAGCACCGCCAAAAGCCTTTTCATACTATATAGTATGAAAGAACTGGTCTGCGAAGTGGATTGCGCGCGCGTCGCGCGTAATATAGTGGAATACGGGAAGCCCGTCGTATTGATGGCCAAAGCCGACTGCTACGGCTTGGGGTTGACGGTGGCGGCGGCCCAAGCAAAATACGTCGCGGCGTACGGTGTGGCGTTTGCCGAGGAAGGCAAAACCCTGCGCGCCTTGACGGATAAACCCATATTGGTGACCACGCCCGTGTGGACGGCGGACGAGATAGCGCGCTACGCCTTGACGCCCGTGGTGCACGGAGTGGAAGACGTGCGGAAGTTGGCGACCATCGGCGCGGATTGCGCCGTGCATATCAAGTTGGACACGGGCATGGGGCGATACGGCGTGCGGTCGGCAAACGAATTGCGCGAGGTGGTGCGCGAGATAGCGCGTAACCCCCACCTTCGACCGGTGGCCGCGTGTACGCATTACGCCGCAGAAGCGGATTACGTCGAGCAAAACAAGCGGCTATTGACCTTTTTGCGGGAGTTGCCGCGCGATATCGCGGTGCATACGCAAGCCAGCTCGACGGCGCGTAAAAAAGGCTTCGACCTCTTGCGTATAGGCTTGGACGCCTATCGCGGCTGCGTGCGTTTGGCAACTAGGGTCATCGCCGTGCATCGCCCCAAAGCGGGCGAACGCCTGGGGTACGACGGTGAGTATACGGTCAAGGCGGGCGAAACCGTCGCCGTGCTGGCGGGCGGCTACGCGGACGGTATAGGTAAGCGCCTCAAGGGGCATTTGATATGGATAGGCGGTAGGCTTGCGCCCATCGTCGCCGTATGTATGGACGTGTGCTTCGTGGCGACGGATAGACCGTGCGCCGTAGGCGACGAGGCGGTTATATTGGGCGAAAGTCCCGACCCGACGGGGCAATCGCTGTACGAAACGTACACGGGATTACACGGGCGAGTAGCGTTCGCCTACAGAGGAGCGGAATGAGAATTATTGCCGGAAAACACAGGGGGCGCAAGTTGCTGACGCCCAAAGACGATGCGGTCATTCGTCCTACGAGCGACTTTACGCGCGAGGCGTTGTTTAACGTATTGTCCTCTCGCGTCGCGGGGGCGGACGTGTTGGACTTGTTCGGCGGAACGGGGGCACTGACCTTGGAAAGCCTGTCGCGCGGCGCAAAAAGCGCGACGGTGGCCGACCGAAGCCGCGAAAGTTTGTCCCTCATACGGCGCAACGCCGAGATGATGGGGGAGACGCCCACCGTCGTAGCGGGCGAGTACGACGCCGTATGCCGCAGGCTTCGCGGACAAGCCTTCGATCTCGTCTTTCTCGATCCGCCGTACGCGATGGACGTACAGCCCGTCTTGGCGTGCATAAGGGAAAACGAGTTGGTGCGTGAGAACGGAACGGTGATATACGAACATGATAAAAGCAACGCTTTTGCGCCCGTGGACGGATGGCGCGTGATTGATGAACGAGTCTACGGAAGGGTGGCGTTGACTTTTTTGCAACGAGAATAAACGAACGAGGAGACGACGATGAAAACTTGTATGCTAACGGGCAGTTTCGACCCCTTTACGGTGGGACATTTCGATTTGGTGAAGCGCGTGGCGGGCGTATTCGACAAGGTGTACGTGGCCATTTTGGTCAATCCCGTCAAAAAATGCACTTTCTCGGTGGATCAGCGTCTGCGTATCATTCACGCGGCGTTGGACGGATTCGAGAACGTGCGCGTGATCTCCTATGCGGGTATGACCTACGAGTTGGCCAAGGAGTTAGAGGTGGATTATTTGGTGCGCGGCATTCGCGTGGAGAGCGACTTCCGCTACGAGGCGGATATGGCCGAATTCAATATGCAGGAGGGCGGCGTGGATACCATTTGTTTGATGACGAACAAGCTGCACGACGTGTCTTCGAGCGAGGTGCGCCGTAGATTGCAAGCCAAAGAGAGCCTGGTGGGATTCGTGCCCGAGGCGTGTATCCATTTGGTCGAAACCGTTTATTGGGGCGAGATAGAGGGCTAAAGCGCAAGACAAAACAGGGTGCAAAGCCCCGTCGCGATGGCCGCTTGGGTGCATTTGGTGAGCAGATAGTACAAGGGATTGACGTGACACTTGGACAAATAGGCGACCGATTGCAGGCATACGCCGAACCCGCCGAAGGATACCAACAAACAGCACAAGGGCGCCGTGGTGGCGACGGGCAATCCCGTGGCGGAGAGCATAACGCATCCTCTAGTCATTTCGGTAAGACCGTACGCCATGGCCGTGCCCACCGCGTCGGTAAGGCCGAGGTGGGAGAGCAAAGCGGACGTCCAGCGCATAAGACCGAGGTCGGACAAGACGTCCGCAACCATATTGAACATCACGATATAGACGCAACTGACGAAGAGAGAAACGACCGTATTGTAGGCCGTTTCCCATAGTAGTTTATCCATTTTGACGGGGGCGGCGATATTGTCGCAGAACCCGTATTTTTGTCGTTTGCCGCGATAGAGAAAGCCGTTGAGCACAGTGGCGAGATAGTGGGCGGCCAAAATGCACAGCCCCGCTCGGTAGTCGTGCAGTATCTGCGATCCCACGGCGCCCACGACAAACATGGGGCCGGTAGCCGAGGTGAACGGTATCATCTTTTTGGCGCCTACTGCGTCGATAACGCCGTTTTGGTACATTTCGGCGGTCAATTTGGCACCGACGGGGTAGCCCGACAAAAAACTCATCAGCATAACGTACAGACCTTCGTCCGGGGCGTGAAAGAGGGGCTTCGCCAAATGAACGCGCGACAATTTGCCCGCCACGCCCGTGCCCGTCAGCAATCCCGACAAAAAGAAGAAGGGAAGCATGGACGGCAGCACGGATACGACGTACATCAATAGGCCGTCCGTGACCGATTGGGCGTATCGGGTAGGGTTGACGATGAGCGCAATCATCAGGCCGAACGCTACCGCGGCTATCGCGATTTTGAGATATTTCATATAGATAGATATGGAGATGCGGCGCGGTTTATTACCGACCGACGGTTACCCTTGTAATATGAGAAAATGGGTATTGACAAATACCGAAACCCATTGTAAAATTAATTTATGGCTAAGAAGAATATAAAGACACCCGAAGAGGGAGAGGTTTCCGCCGCTCCTATGAATGAGTATGCCAGAGAGTTGGAATACGAAAAGTCTTTGCCAAAAAAAGAGCGGAAAGCCTACAAGAAAACCAAGCGTAAACAAAACTTCACGGAGTGGGTGGATAAGCATTGGTTTCCTTTTTTACTGTTTTGTGCCGTCGTTCTTCTTTGTAGCGCCATCACCATACTATTGGCCGTATTCAACAAGATTTGATTTTACGGGGAATCTACGGCAAAAATCGTTTATCGGTGAGATCCGACGAAAGGCGGATAAAGTTTCGTTTGGCAAAAACAACGTTTAAGAAAATTAATTTTTGAGTGGAATCAAGTTGCCCGCGCGGTGGACGGCAATAAAATCGACGGCGTTATTCTACGACGCGCACGCTGTGGGACACGTCGGTCGCGTGCAGTAAGCGATAGGTCTCGTGCGCTCGTGCGTCAATGCGCTGGGTGGGCGTGCCGCCGACGAGTTCGCGCTGGGTGGTGCATATTTCGGCGTATCGGCCGAGGTGCGAAATGAGGTCGGTGCGATCTTTTTTGACGGCCAGCACGTTGAAGTAGGCGGGGGCGGCGTCGGCCTCGACGAGGTCGCCGCGGCGTAGGTCAAGCAGAGCCGCCGTGAAGAGGCGCGCAACGCGGGCGCGGGTGTAGCGTTTGGTCATGGCGCGGTCGACCGCCTCGTCCAAGGTGTTGGCCTCCATCGCGCATTGCCATATACGGTTGGACAGCCCTTCGGCATTGTCCAATAGGTCTTCGAATGAGGCCTTTGAGTGGGCGCGTAAAGCCGCCAAATAGAGTACGTCTTGGGCGGTGGTGGCGCGGGCTAAGTCGCGGCGCACGCAGTCGGGGACGAGGTCGGCGTAGGGTAGGCCTTCGCTCAAGGCTTTGCGCACGTAGCCGCTCGACAAAGCGGGGGCGTCGCTGTGGTAGTCGTCGGTGCGGCGTAGGGTGAAATAGTCGTGCGGACGTTGGGCCGCGCGGATATACTCCAAAGCCAATATGTTGTTGGGTTGGGTGACGTCCGCTATCGATATATTGTGTTCGCGGGAAAAACGTGCGATGGCTTCGGCACGGGCGCGGGGGTAGGCCGTGCCCTCGGAAACCGAGGCTTTGACGTAGGCGTCTACGGTGGCGTCGTCGAGAAGAGACGCCGTGGCTTGGAGAAGGGACGCGTCCCCGCATTCGCTACCGAAAGAGAGTACGCTGTTGGGCAGTAGATCGACCAAGCGCATAGCCCCGCGGGCGAATTGCTCCGCGCAGGAAACGGCGTACACGGTGGGCAATTCCACCACGACGTCCGCGCCCGCCGAAACCGCTTCTTCGGCGCGGGTGTATTTGTCCAAAACGGCAGAGAAACCGCGTTGACAAAAATCGCCGCCCAGTACGACCAAGGTGGCGTCGCCTAAGGACTTGGACGCCGCGAGATGGCGGACGTGGCCCAAGTGCAACGGATTGTATTCGGCGACGACGCAAACGAATTTCACAATTTCTCTCCAAACACTTGATTTATTCCATTGAATAAATTATATTTATTACAGTATATAACAAAATCACCGCTAAGACAACGGGTTTTGTGATTTTAGGAGGATAAATATGTCTAAACTTATGCAAAGCATCAGAGCAAAAGCCGCGACCTTGCAAAAGCACATCGTGCTGGCCGAGGGCGAAGAAGAACGTATTATCAACGCCGCGTTGAAGATCCGCGACCAAGGTATCGCCAAAATCACCTTGTTGGGCAACCCCGACGTGGTGAAAGCCAAAGTCAACGCCGATTATACGGGTATCGAAATCGTGGACTTCAAAGCCTGCGCCGAGAGAGAAAAGTACGCCACTTTGCTGTACGAGATCCGCAAAAATAAGGGCTTGACGATGGAAGACGCCTATCGTTTGCTCAACGACCCCCTCTATTACGGCGTGTTGATGGTCAAGGCCGGCGACGCGGACGGTATGGTCGGCGGCTCCGTGCGTTCGACGGGCGACGTGTTGCGCCCCGCTTTGCAAATCATCAAGACCGCCCCCGGTATCAAAACTGTGTCGAGCGTGTTCATCATCTGTTTGCCCGAGGGTAGCCCCTACGGCCAAGACGGCGTGATGGTGTTCGGCGACTGCGCCGTCAACCCCATGCCCGACGCCCAACAACTTGCGGATATCGCCGTGGCTTCGGCCGAGACCGCCAAGGTGCTGTGCGGCATCGAGCCCAAAGTGGCTATGCTCAGCTTCTCCACCAAAGGCAGCGCCAAGCACGAAGTCGTCACCAAGGTGCAAGAGGCCACCGCTTTGGTGAAAACCAACGCCCCCGACCTTTGCGTGGACGGCGAATTGCAACTTGACGCCGCTTTGGTGCCCACCGTCGGCAATCTGAAAGCCCCCGATTCGACTGTGGCGGGACAGGCCAACGTGCTTATCTTCCCCGACTTGCAAGCGGGCAACATCGGCTACAAATTGGCGCAACGCCTTGGCAACGCCGAGGCCGTCGGCCCCATCTGCCAAGGCTTCGCCGCACCCGTCAACGATTTGTCGCGCGGTTGCAACGTCGAAGACGTTGTGGACGTGGTGAGCATTACGTCTTTGCAATGCAAATAAGAGGTGCGTATGAAGATTTTGGTTTTGAACGCGGGTAGTTCTTCCCTCAAATATCAACTGATCGATATGAACGGCGAAGTCGTCCTTTGCAAGGGCGTCGCCGAAAAAATCTGCGACGAAGGCAGTTTCCTGACGCACAAATTGGGCGGCGAGACTTTCAAGATCTTGCACGATATGCCCGACCACAAGGTCGCTTTGAAACTGGTGCTCGACACCCTTTGCGACGAGAAGTTGGGCGTCATCAAGTCCCTGACGGAAATCGACGCCATCGGCCATCGCGTACTGCACGGCGCGGAGGACTTCAAACAATCCGCCTTGGTGGACGACGAAGTGATCCGTTTGTGCAAGAAGAACGAGCCATTCGGCCCTCTGCACATGCCCGCCAATATCGCCTGCATGGAGATTTGCCGCGAGATGCTGCCCGTGCCCAACGTGGCCGTCTTCGACACGGCGTTCCATCAGACCATGCCCGACTACGCCTACCGCTATGCGGTGCCCGAAGAGGACTATCAAGAGTTGCGCGTGCGTAAATACGGCTTCCACGGCACCAGCCACAAGTTCGTAGCGGGTGAGGCCGCCAAGATCGCGGGCAGAAGCGATATCAAGGTAATCACCTGCCACCTCGGCAACGGCGCTTCCATCGGCGCCATCAAGGACGGCAAGATCATGGATACCTCTATGGGCTTCACGCCGTTGGAGGGCTTGGTGATGGGCACTCGTTCGGGCGATATCGACCCCGCCATCATTCCCGTCATTATGAAGAAGCGCGGCATCGAGGATATCGGCAAATTCGTGGACGTATACCTCAACAAAAAGAGCGGTATGAAAGGTATCGCGGGGATGAGCGACTGCCGCGACCTGCAACAAGCCGCCGAAGCGGGCAATAAAAACGCCGAGTTGGCGTTGACGATGTTCGCGTATCGCGTGAAGAAGTACATCGGCGCCTACGCCGCCGTGCTGAACGGCGTGGATATGATCGTTATGACGGGCGGTATCGGCGAGAACAGCGACTATATGCGCAAATTGGTTCTCCAAGATATGCAGTACCTCGGCGTGGAATTGGACGAAGAGGCCAACGCGGGCGCAAGAGGCGTCGTGAAGAAAATCAGCAAAGAGGGCAGCAAAGTGGACGTGTACGTCATTCCCACCAACGAGGAATTGGTCATCGCCCGCGACACTTTGGCGCTTTCGGGGCTGAAATAGGCAAAATGAAGGGCTAAAATCGTATAAAAAATAAAAAATCTATTTGACAATACGATATTTAGCCTTTATAATACTATGAGCGGAGGTGTGCTATGCGCATTGCATTGTCCGATTTGGCCGAGGGTAGGTCCTATCGATACGTCGCGTCGTTCGGCGAGGAAGACGTGGAAGGATTGTTGGAGACGTCCTTGGCGGAACCGCTGTCCATCACCGTGGAATGCACTACGGTAGAGGGCGTGACGTACGTGCGTGTGGAGGCCAAAGGCAAAGTGTACGCAGTCTGCGACCTGTGCGGTACGGAGTGCGTCGCGGACGCCAAGTGCACCATCGACGACGAGTTGACGACCGAGAGCGATTGCTACGACGAAACGGACGATTGCTACGACCTCGACAAGTTGATCGACGAGGCTATCGTGATGTGCGCTCCGCGCAAAGTGCTATGCAAACCCGATTGTAAAGGTCTGTGCCCTACGTGCGGCAAGAACCTCAACGAGGGCGCCTGCACTTGTCAAGAACAAAAGCCCGCGGTGGGAGATAACAATCCTTTTGCGGCGTTACAAGATATATTAACGGGAGGTGCGAACAATGGCAGTACCAAAATGTAAAACTTCTAAGGCAAGAAGAAACAGCAGAGCGGCTAACTGGAAGATCGAAGCCGTCAACTTGGTCGAGTGCCCGAATTGCCATACGCCGATTCAAAGTCATCGCGTATGCCCCAACTGCGGCACTTACAACGGCAAACAAGCGGTTGAGATCAAGCAAAAGAAAGAGGACTGATTTCCTTACGATGACTGCATTAGGGAGTGGTAGGATTTTTTGTCCTACCACTTTTGCGTAAGTACGAGGTGTTGATATGAGAATCGCAGTAGACGCGTTCGGCGGCGACAACGCCCCCGTCGAAGTGGTGGCGGGCGCGGTAAAAGCGCTCGGAATGGACGAGAATTTGGAGATAGTTTTGGTGGGGAAACCCGCCGTTTTGGCCGACTTGTTGAACGAATACGGCAATCCCAAACGCATAAGCGTTTGCGAGGCACAAGACGTCATAGATTGCAACGAGTCGCCCACTATCGCCATACGCCGCAAGAAAGACAGTAGCCTTGTCAAGACGTTCGGCGTGCTGGAAGAAGCGGACGGCGCGGTATCCGCAGGCTCTACGGGCGCGGTGCTGGCCGGCGGCATCTTTCTTTGCGGGCGCATCAAGGGCGTTAAACGCCCCGCGCTGTGTCCCGTGTTGCCTACGGTGAAGGGCGGGCACGTGATCCTCGCGGACTGCGGCGCCAATACCGATTGCAAGCCCGAATATCTGGTGCAATTCGCCCAAATGGGCGTCGCCTATATGCAATGCCTCTATGGGTTGGAAAACCCCAGGGTGGGTTTGCTGTCCAACGGCGCGGAAGAGGAGAAGGGCAACGAGTTGACCAAAGCGGCGCACGCGCTGCTGAAAGAAAGCGACCTCAACTTCGTGGGTAACGCGGAAGCGCGCGAGATATTGTCGGGCGACTACGACGTGGTAGTGGCTGACGGCTTTGACGGCAACGTGGCCCTGAAGAGCGCCGAAGGCACGGCGGGCGCGGTGTTTACCCTCTTAAAAGAGGGTATCAATAGCAGTTTCCGCGCCAAGTTGGGCGCGCTTATGCTGAAACCCGTGCTCAAAAAGATCAAGAAAACTATGGATTATACCGAGTACGGCGGCGCGGCGTTCGTGGGCATCAACAAGCCTTTGGTCAAGGTGCACGGCTCGGCCAAAGCCAAGACCTTTGCCGCGGCCATTCTGCAATGCGCCGAGATGGCGAAGGGCGACTTGGTGGGTAAATTGAGTAGGACGTTGCGATTGGAAGATGAGTGAGTTCGACGTATTGTACAATCAAATAGGGTATACCTTTCGGGACGAGTCTTTGCTGCGGTTGGCGCTGACGCACTCTTCTTTGGGCGGAGAAAACTACGAGCGGCTGGAGTTTTTGGGGGACGCGTTGCTGGACTTCGCCATAGGCGAATACCTCTATCGGCAGTATCCCGACAAGGCCGAGGGCGAGTTGACCAAGCTAAGAGCGCAGATGGTCAGCAACACCGTGTTGTATCCCTTGTTCGACCGCTTGAATCTCGTGTCCTACGTGCGCAGTCAAAATCTCGCTCTGTCCAAGTTGAGCGAAAAAACGCGCGCCAATTTCGTGGAGAGCCTGTTGGCGAGTATCTATCTCGACGGTGGTATGGACGCCGCCAAAGGATTTATCGAGCGGTTTATCTGCACCGAGAGTTCGGACTACAGCGATTACGTCAGCAAACTCTACGAGCATTGCGCGATACACAAATTGCCCCTCGCGGTGGAAGAAGAAAGCGTGGGTACGGTGAATAAGCCCCGCTTTAAGGTGATCGTCAAGTTGGGCGCCGTCATTTTGGCCGAGGCTACGGCGGGCAGTATCAAGCAGGCCAAACAGGCCGCTTGCAAAAAAGCGTTGAAGGCGTTGTGAGATGTACACGGTCATTTTGAAGAAAAACGAAGAAAAGCGCGTGCTGTATCACCCTTGGGTGTACGCCAACGAAGTACAGCGGGTGGAAGGCAAGGATAAGCAAGGCTCCGTGGCCGCCGTGCGCAGTTCGGACGGCAGATTGGTGGGCTACGGCTTTATCAATCATTTGAGCAAGATATTGGTGCGCATTTTGTCCCGCAAAGAGGAAGTCTTCGACGAGAAATTCTTTGCAGACCGCATAGCCAAAGCGGACGATTTTCGCCGCGAATTGGGCTACTGCGACGCGTATCGCGTCGTCTTCGGCGAGAGCGATGATTTGCCCGGTCTTATCGTAGATAAGTACGGCGAGTATTTGTCCGTGCAATTCCTCTCATTGGGAATGGACGTGCGGCGGGATATGATCGTGGATATTCTCGTCGAGCGATTCCGCCCGAAAGGCATATACGAGCGCAGCGACGTGTCCGTCAGACAAAAAGAAGGACTCGAAGAGCGCACGGGCGTATTGTACGGCGAAGTGCCCGAATTGGTGCCCATCCGCGAAAACGGCAGTACGCTGTACGTGGATATAATAGGCGGGCAGAAGACGGGCTATTTCCTCGACCAACAAGAGAACAGATCGAATATCGCTCGCTACGTCAAAGGCAAAACCGTGTTGGATTGCTTCTCCAACGCGGGCGGGTTTTCGATGGTGGCGGCCCGTGGCGGCGCGAAAGAAGTGACCGCCGTGGATATTAGCCGCAAAGCCTTGGACTTGGTGGAGAAAAGCGCCGAGGTCAACGGTTACGCCAACGTCAAAGCGGTGCAGGCCGACGTGTTCGAATATCTGCGAACGCAGCGCAAAGAGGGGGTGCGATACGACGTTATCGTGCTCGATCCGCCCGCATTCACCAAGAGCAAAGACACGGTAAAAAGCGGCATGGCGGGGTATAAGGATATCAATATATGCGCCCTGAAACTGCTGGCGGAGAGCGGCGTTTTGGTGACGTGCAGTTGCTCGCAACATTTGACCATGCCCCTTTTCCTTAAGATGCTCGAAGAGAGCGTGAAGGAATCGGGCGTGCGTTGCCGACTGCTCGAAGTGCGCACGCAAGGAAGAGATCACGCACCCTCGATGACGGAAGAGGAAACGCTCTATCTCAAAGTCGCCGTATTGAAGGCCTATTGAACGCGAGATTTTTCGCGTTTTTTTATGATATGATAATTTATTAATTTACAAAAAAATATTTTTGTACTATAATCAAAGATATACCATATTATCGGGAGTATAACTTTGAGTCTAAAACGAATCGAACTACAGGGATTTAAGTCTTTCAGAGATAAAACGGTCATCAATTTCGAGCACGGCTACACGTGTATCGTCGGCCCCAACGGCTGCGGTAAGAGCAACGTGAGCGACGCCATTCGGTGGGTGCTGGGCGAGCAGAGTGCCAAACAACTGCGCGGCGAGAATATGAAGGGCGTTATCTTTTCGGGTACGGCTACTTTGCCCGAGATGGGCTACGCCGAGGTGACGTTGGTCTTTGACAATTCGGACGGTATGTTCCAGACGACCTATGAGGAAATCGCCATTACGCGTAAGGTTTTCCGCAGCAAACAGGACAACTACTACTATATCAACCACAAGCCGTGCAGGCGGTCGGATATCATCGAGTTGATGCGCGGCACGGGCGCGGGCAAAGAGAGCCTGAGCATCATCGAGCAGGGTGCGGTGAGCAACGTCATGCGCGTCAAGCCGGAGGATCGCCGCGTGATATTCGACGAAGCGGCCGGTATTTCGGGCGCAAAAATCGAAAAGAAAAAGAATCTCAAACAGTTGGCCGAAACCCAACTGAATATCGACACGTTGAACGTGCGTATCGAGGAGATGGACAAGCAGTTGGGGCCCTTGCGCAAGCAAATGGAAGCCGTCAATAAGTACGAGATCTATCACGACGAACTGCAACTATTGGAATTCAATATGTTCATCTATAAGTACGAGCACGCCGACTCGGAAAAGGAGAAGGAACGCGCCAAAATACGCGATTACGAGGAATTTTTGCGCACCAAAGAGGCGTTGCTCGAAAAAACCCGCCTGAAAATCGACGACGTGCAACGCCAAATCGACGACAACGACAGGCAAACGCGCGCTTTGATCGACAGGCGCGAGACCCTGAAAGTCAACCGCGCCAAGGCTTCGGGCGACCAACAGACGCACCAAGCCAAGTTGGAGGCGTTGGAGGGAACGCTGGCGCACCTCGAGGAGAATTACAACCTTTCGGTGACAGCGCGAGACGATACCGCCGTGGAATTGGCGGAGGCCAAGAACGTCTTGCAGATCAAGAAGGACAACAAGTTCGACCTCGACCTGGAATACAGCGTGGTCAACGCTTCGTTGGAGAGCGTGATCGAAGATATCGAAGCCAGCGAGCGCGGATTGGACGCCGCCACCAACGAACGGTTGGCCGATATGAGCAAATTGAGCCAGGTGCATTCGGAGCAGGCCAAGGCCGAAGCGCAGGAAAGCCTACTGAAAGAGAACCTCGACAAGGACGATAAGGAAATCGCCGAATGCAAAAAGCAGATCGAGGACAAAAAGCGCTTGACGGCCGATCTCGAAAAGAGTCAATCGACGGTACAGCAGGAATACGAGAATATCAACGTCAACCGCAAGAGTTGCGTGAGCGCCGGCAACGAAGCGCGCTACGAAAAGGGCGACCTCGACAAGCGTATCCGCGAGATGGACGTGCGCGTGCAAACCGCCGAGGTCAACGTGAAGACCTTGCAAAACGCCGTGCGCGCTAAGAAGGGCTACAGCAAAGCCGTGGAGTTTTTGGTGCGTCATTCGCAAAACAATGCGAACGTGTCCCGCCACATGATGGGCGTGGTGTCCGACCTCTATCAGGTGGACGCACGGTATGCGGAGGCTATCGAGGTGGCTTTGGCCGCGTCGGTCAACCACGTGGTGACGCCCACCCAAGACGACGCCAACGCCCTTATCAATATGGTGCGCGAAGCGGGCGTCGGGCGCATTACCTGTATGCCCCTCAATCGTATCAAGGCCGAGCAGTTGGCCTACGAGTACCGCCCCGCGCTGGGTGAAAGAGGCGTGTTGGGCGTGGCCAGCGATTTGATAGCGTACGATCAAAAATACGACGTCATTTTTCAACGCCTGCTGGGGCGTATATTGATCGTCGACAGTTACGACACGGGTAAGTATCTCGACGGGAAATATCGCGGTGGCCTGAAAATAGTCACGCTGGACGGCAAATTGTTCGACCCGTCGGGCACCCTCTCGGGCGGCAGCCGCAAAACGCAGGAAGAGATGCTGTTGGACCGCGAACGCAAAACCTTGGAGGCTTTGGTCGCCGACCGTCAAAAACTGTTGGACAAACGCGCACAACTCGACGCAATTATCGAGAAGTGCGAAACCTATATCCGCGAGTCGCGCGACAAGCAGGACGAATTGCAGGAGAGATTTATCACGCTCAAAACGCAAATCGAGGCAAGTAACGCCGCTATCGAGCAGTTGCACGAGCGCATACGGGATATCGAGGGCGAAAAAGTCCATATCAATATCCGCTTGGAAAGTCTGCACCGCAATATTCAGGAAGCGCAGACGGCTTCGGGCGAGTTGGAGAACAGCAGTCTCGACCGCGACCAACTGATGGAAAAGGCCAAGGCGGACAAGGAAACCAAGAAGGCCATGCGCGATTCGCTGACCGAGCGCAGAGCGGCCCTGACCGCGCGTATCAACGCCGTCGCCGCCGAGATAGCCGCCATCGAAAAGGATATCAAGCGCTTGACGGACGAGAACGTCAAGGCGGCCTCCGCCGTGTCCGGGTTGACCGTGGATATCGCCAATAAGAAGGCCGAAATCGAGGCGCACGTCGCCGCCAAGCCCGAATTGGTGTTCACCGCCGAAGAAGGCGAGATTTTGGACAAGATCAACAAGGAGATCGTCGTGCGCGACGAGCGCAAGGTGGAGTTGCAGAAAGAGGGCGAGAAGTTGGCGCAAGACGTGACCGACCTCGGCAACTATATCAGCGAAGCCAAGCAGGACAAAGTGCGGTCGGAAGGCAAAATCGAGAAGATCGACACCGAATTGCAACAATGGCGCGATAGGATATACGAGGATTACGACGGCAAAACCTACGAGGACGTGGTGTACGCCAAGTTGGAGCAATTCGAGTACACCAAAGCGCCCGCGCAAATCGCCGTGCTGCGCGGCAATATCACCAAGTTGGGCGCTATCAACTTCCAGGCGAAGGAGCAGTTCGAGCAACTGTCCCAGGAGCGCGAATATCAATTCAACCAAATGAACGACGCGTTGAAGGCCAAAGCCAATATCGAAGAGGTCATTCAGCGCAGTACCTTGGCGATGAATCAACAATTCGACAAGGCCTTTACGCAAATCAACGAGAACTTCCAAAACACCTTTGCGGAGTTGTTCGGCGGCGGAAAAGCCGAATTGCTGTTGGTGGAGAATCCCGACAATCCCGACGACGACAAGGGCGTGGATATCAGCGTGCAGTTGCCCGGCAAGAGCAAAGGCCCTCTGTCCCGTCTGTCGGGCGGCGAGCAGACCTTGACGGCCATCGCCATTTTGTTCGCCATTCTCAAATTGAAACCTATGCCGTTCGTGGTGTTGGACGAGGCCGAGTCGGCCTTGGACGACGTCAACTGCAACCGCTTCGCACGGTTCTTGCGCAGATATGCCGATACGGCCAAGTTTATCGTCATCACGCACAAAAAGCCGACGATGGAGCGCGCGGACGTCTTGTACGGCGTGACCATGCAACAACCCGGCGTGTCCAACGTCGTGTCGGTCAGTTTGGAAGCCGCGGTCAAACATTCGCAGGATAATTGAGGTAACTATGGGTATTTTTAAGAAAATCGCCGAAGGGTTGCGCAAGACAAAAGAAAACCTTTCGAAAAAACTGTATCAGGCCTTTAAGGGCGCCAAATTGGACGACGAGTTCTACGAGGGGCTGGAATACGCCTTGCTGTCCGCCGACGTGGGCGCGGAAGCCACCGAGTCCATCATCGAGGAACTCAAAGGGGAGGCGTACAAAAGACGCCTTACCACGCCCGAGGAGGCCAAAGACGTGTTCCGTCAAATCCTTGTGGATATGATCGACTACGAGGTGGAGCCCTATCAATATCCCTTGTGTATATTGGTGGCGGGCGTCAACGGCGTGGGCAAGACCACGGCCATCGGCAAATTGGCCAACTACTTCGTCAAGCAGGGTAAATCCGTCGTGCTGGCCGCCGCGGATACCTTCCGCGCCGCCGCCGCCGAACAGTTGTCGGTATGGGCGGACAGGAGCAACGTGCGTATCATCAAACACGAGGAGGGCGCGGACGCGGGCGCGGTGGTGTTTGACGCCATCAGTTCGGTGAAAGCGCACGATACCGACGTGCTGCTCATCGATACGGCGGGACGCTTGCACAACAAAAAGAACTTGATGGAAGAGTTGAAAAAGATCAATCGCATCGTCGAGCGCGACTATCCAGAAGCCGACTATCGCAGTTTCATCGTATTGGACGCGACGACGGGGCAGAACGCGTTGGAGCAGGTCAATATCTTCGACGAAGCCATCGACATAGACGGCATCGTGCTGACCAAATTGGACGGCACCGCCAAAGGCGGTGTGGTCATCGCCATTTGCGCCGAGAAGGAATTGCCCGTGCTGTACGTAGGCGTGGGCGAGGGCAAGGAAGACTTGCTGCCCTTCGACGCGGGCGAGTTCGTGGACGCTATACTCGAATGAAAATACTACTTGTAAACGACGACGGAATAGAAGCCGAGGGCATCTGGGCCTTGGCGCGGGCGTTGCGCCCCCAACACGAAGTCGTGATCGTCGCGCCCGACCATCAACGCTCGGGTGCTTCGCACGCCGTCACCTTGCACGGCGCGATACGATACGCCGCCTACGACAACGATTTGTGCGCGGCGTATTTTCTTAGCGGCACGCCTTGCGACTGCGTCAAGTTCGGCTTGCTCGAATTGGCGGCGGGCGCCGATTGCGTTATATCGGGCATCAACGATTGCGCCAATATCGGCACGGACGTGCTCTATTCGGGAACGGTCAACGCGGCCGTCGAAGGCGGCATCGAAGGGGTGCCGTCCATCGCCGTTTCGGTGAAGGTGAAAAATAACGATTTTGCCTATCCCGCCAAGTTCGTCGCCGACAATCTGGAAGCCTTGATGGGCTTGTGCGAGGGCGATTTGGTCGTATCCGTCAATATGCACAGCAGTCTTCGAGAGGAGCTCAACGGCGTGCGATTGGCTTCGTGCGGCGTGCGCCGATTCGACGACTATTACGTCAAAGAAAAGGACGGCTACCATTTGTACGGCAACGCCATTGACGTTGGCAACGACGAGGACAGCGACGTCGTGCTGTATTATGAGAACTACGTCACGGTTACGCCCGTCAGAATCGATATGACGGACAGAGCCGCTATGCAAAATTGGCAAAAGGCGGTGTCGAAACTATGTTGGTGATAGGCGGAGGCGCCGCGGGTATGATGTGCGCCGTGACGGCGGCGAGAATGGGCGCAAAAGTGACCGTGCTCGAACGCAACGAGAAAATAGGGCGCAAACTCTATATCACGGGCAAAGGCCGCTGTAACGTCACCAACGCCACCTCGGGGCAGGATTTCTACGAGAATATTGTCACCAACGCGCGGTTTTTGTACGGCGCGTTGAGCCGCTTCGACAGTTGTAAGACGATGGAATTCTTCGAGGAAGCGGGCGTGCCGCTGAAGATAGAGCGGGGAAATCGCGTCTTCCCCGAGTCGGACAAATCCGCCGACATTATCGACGCTTTGTGGCGCGAATCCGCCAAGGCGGGCGTGCGCATCACGTTCGGTTGTCGCGTGCAAACCTTGACTTTTGAGGACAATCGCTTCGTGGCGCGCACGAATAAAGGCGTGTACGAAGACGGGCAGGTCGTCATTGCGACGGGCGGCGTTACCTACGCGGCTACGGGCTCAACGGGCGACGGATACGCTTTTGCGCGAGCGTTCGGCCATACCGTCGTACCGCCCGTGGCGGCCCTCGTCGGCATACGAGCCGAGGGTACGACGTCGCTTGCCGGATTGACGCTCAAAAACGTGGCGGTGACGGTGGAAGAAAATGGCAAAACTATTGCGTCGGCGTTCGGCGAAATGCTGTATACGCATACGGGCGTCAGCGGCCCGACCGTGCTCACGTTGAGCAGTCGCATCAACCGTCGGGACGTTGCGGGGCTTGCGCTGGCGGTGGATATGAAACCCGCCGTGGCCGTTGAAGAATTGGACGACCGCTTGCGCCATACGCTCGCCGCCAACAACAAGCAGTTGATCAACGCCGTCGTTGGTTTTTTGCCCAACGCGCTCGTCGCGAGTTGGCTCGACAACGCCCGAGTCGATCCGCGCAAGGTCGCCAATTCGGTGACCAAAGAGGAGAGAGAGCGATTGGCCAAAGCGCTGAAGCGCTTTGTCTATCCCATCGCGGGGTTGGAGCCCATCGACGGGGCGGTCGTGACGGCTGGCGGCGTGTCCGTCAAAGAAGTGGATCCCAAGACCATGGAGAGCAAGTTGGTGAAGGGATTGTACTTCGCGGGAGAAGTGCTGGACGTGGACGCGCTGACGGGCGGTTTCAACCTGCAAATCGCCTTCGCTACGGGATATACCGCCGCTTATTTCGCGGCGCAAAAGGAGATAAACGTATGATTAATATTGCCATTGACGGACCTTCGGGCGCAGGCAAAAGCACGGCCGCAAAAGCCATTGCCAAACAGTTGAATATCCTCTATCTGGATACGGGCGCCATGTATCGGGCGCTGGCGTTGAAAGCGTTTCGACTGGGCGTGGATCCCAACGACAAGGAGAAAGTGGAGGCATTCTTGCCCGCTGTTTCGGTGGACGTTCGGTACCGCGACGGTGTGATGGAGTTGTACTTGGACGGAGAGGAAGTGTCGGGATTTATTCGCGAACACCACATATCCAAGGGCGCTTCGGATATCAGCAAAATACCCGCCGTGCGGCTCAAATTGGTGGAATTGCAACGCGCCATCGCCGCCAAGAACGACGTGGTGCTGGACGGGCGCGATATCACGTCGTACGTACTGCCGAACGCCGAGTATAAGTTCTACCTGACGGCGTCGCCCGAAGTGCGCGCCAAAAGAAGATACGACGAGTTGACGGCAAAAGGGCAGACGGTGTCGTACGAGCAGATATTGGCGGACGTCATCGACCGCGACTACAACGATATGCACCGTGATTTTGCACCTTTGGTGCAAACGGCGGACAGCGTGTTGGTGGACAGCAGCGATATGAGCGCAGACGAAGTGGTCGAATTGATATTGTCGTACGTAAAACGGTAGGCGAAAGTATGAGTTTTTTCAATTTTTTCAAGGTCATTACCGCGCCTTTGATGTGGGTGTTATTCCCAACCAAAGTGTACGGAAAAGAGAAATATTTTAAGGAAAAAGCCGTCGTTTGCTGCAACCATTACAGCGGCTTGGACGTCGCCATTATCGGGCACCAATTCCTGTGGGGCGGGTGCTATTGCATCGCCAAAGAGGAGTTGTTTCACAACAAATTCGTGGCCTGGTTTTTGCGCAAATCGGGCGCTATCAGCATCCATAGAGGGGAGAACGATCTGGCCGCGTATCGTGCCAGCCTCAAGGTGCTTGCGGACGGGCATCAGTTGATCATTTTCCCCGAGGGAACGCGCAACCGTCCCGACAATATGCAGCTGCAACCGTTGCTGCCCGGGGCGGTGACTTTCGCCCTAAAGGGCGAATGTGACATTCTGCCTATGGTGATACACAAGAAACCAAAGCCCTTTCGGCGGGTGTATATGATGGTGGGCAATCCTATCAAATTGGATGAATTCAAGGAGATGAGTCCAAAGGACGCACGCGAAGGCGCGACGGCGGTTTTGTATGAAACAATGAGCCGTATGAAGGCGGAATTGGACGAAACGGTGACCGCCAAAAAGCGCAAGCGCAAGAAGACGGAATGAAACTGATTTTGGCCAAACATATCGGGCTTTGCGAAAGCGGCAAAGCCTGCATAGCCAAAGCGCGGCAAGCCAAAGAGTACGGCTTGCCCGTCTTTACGTTGGGGCAACTCTTGCACAACGAATACGCGTGCCGTTCGCTCGAGCGGGAAGGGCTGAAATCGGTCGACCGCGATGAGGCCTTGGCGTTGAAAAACTGCGCGTTGGTGATACGGGCGCACGGCGCGAGCCGCAAGTTCGAAGCGGCTTTGGACCCGAGCGTCAAGGTGGTGGACGCCACCTGCCCCAACGTCGCCAAGGTGCGCGAAGTCGTCGAAACCGCCATACGGGAAGGGTGCGACGCCATCCTTTTGGGGGACGAAAAGCACGATGAAATCAAGGCGATAATCGAAGATTACCCCGAAGTCGTCGTGATGGGCTCGGAAGAAGAGGCATTGCGCCATATTCCTCGAAAAAACGCGGTTTTGGCCTCGCAAACCACGCTTGCGCAAAATAAATACGAAATTTTGGCAAATATTTTGGATATTGCCTACAAAAAGTATGATAAAACGCTTGTCAAGAAAAGAACTATTTGTTATACTACGATAGTACGAAGGGAAGAGTCTGTCCGCTTGGCCGAGCGTTGCGACGCCATGATGGTGATAGGCAGCGCCCGCAGTGCGAACACTTGCGCCCTGGTGGAGTTGTGCCGCGACCACTCGCAAGACGTGGTTTTGGTCGAAAGTGCGCAAGACGTAGGCAAAATCAAAACAAAACAAAAAATATCAACTGTAGGGGTAGCGACAGGTGCATCCACACCGCTGGAGTTGGTAACGGAGGTAATAACAAGAATGAGTATCGAAGAGAAAGCCGTCAATGGCGAAGAAGTCGAAGTTACTGTCGACGAATCAGCAGCAGAAGTCATTTCTGCACCCCAAGAGGAAGAGAAAGCAGCCCCTATCACGACGATGGCTCAAGCATTGGAGAGCATGGTCGATATCAAGCCCGGCGCAGTGTTGAATTGCAAAGTCCTCACCGTGCGTGATGACGGTCTTATCGTGGCTTGCGGTCAAAAGAAAGACGGGTTCATTTCCGCCGAGAATTGCGGTGTGGAAGAATACGATCAATCCAAGTACAGCGTGGGCGACACGTTCAAGGCGAAGATTATCGAGAACAAGGAAAAAGACAAATCCTTGTTGACCTTGTCCAAGAAGGCCGTGGATCAAGACCATTTGGCTCGCGAGGCTCGCGCCGAGGCCGAGAAAGAACTGACTACCGGCAAGTTCGACGTCGTGGTCAACAAAGCGGTCAAGGGCGGTTTGCTCGGCAGCAAGGGCGACTACATCATCTTCATCCCCGCTTCGCACGTTGACGTGAAACACGTCGAGCAAGAGGAGTTGGAGTCCTACGTGGGGCAGACCATCACCGTCAAGAAGTTACCTCCCAAGAAAGAAGAAGGCGAGCGTGAGTCCTCAGGCAAACGCATCGTGGCTTCCCGCAAGAACGTGCTCCTCGCCGAGCGCAGACAACAAGCGGCCGAGCGCAAGAAAGCGCGCGAAGAGCGCATTGCAAAAGAAGAGCAAGAGAAGAAGGACATCTTCGACGCCAACAAGGACCGTTTCGAGGTCAACAATATCGTGCCCGGCGTCGTGAAGAAGTTCGTCACCTTCGGCGTCTTCGTCAACGTGTACGGCTTTGACTGCTTGTGCCCCTCCAGCGAAATCAGCTGGGTGCGTCACGCGGATCCCGCCACCATTTTGGAACAAGGCAAAGAGTACGAGTTCCTCATCATCAAGGTCGATCCCGACAACTACAAGGTGACCTTGTCCTACAAGCAGATCCAACGTCAACCCTACGAAGTGGCCGCCGAGAAGTATCCCGAGGGCACCATCGTCAAGGGTACCGTGCAATCCATCGTTAAATTCGGCGCCTTCATCAGCATCGAGCCGGGTGTGGACGGTTTGGTACACATCAGCAATATCTCCAACGACAAGATCGAGTCCGTGGAGGACGTGCTGACCGTCGGGCAGGAAGTCGAAGCGAAAGTCATCAGTTTCAACGACAATCGTATCGCCTTGTCCATCAAAGACCTCAACGCCCCCGCCAAGTCGCAAGAAGAGGGTGAGAGACCCGCTCGTGCGCCTCGCAAACGCAACTTCGACCGTCCGCAACAAGAGCGTAAACCTCGCAAGCCCGAGGATAACCTCATGAGCGAAGAAGAGAAGCAGAATATGGAGGCCTACAACGCCGGTGCGTCCGCGACCAACAACGCCTTTGCGGAAATGTTGGCGAACTTCGCGGGTAGCGACGACGAAACGGATGGTGACAACAACTAATCCTCAAGAGTAATTGTGCCCTCGCAAGAGGGCACATTTTTTTGATATGCAGTTTTTGGCTATAGACTTAGAAGCGTGCAATCGCTACGTAAAAGGAAGCGTCTTTTCCGTCGGATACGTTTTGGCGGACGAGAATTTCCAAGTGATTGCCAAAGAAGACATCGTTATCAATCCCAAGTGCCGCTTTGTGGCCAAGTTCCGCAAGCCGATAGAGTTTTCGGTGACGAAGGAACAGGCCGAAGCCGCGCCTACATTTGCCGAGCAATACGACAAGATAGCGTCTTTGTTCGCAAAGGATACCATCGTTTTGGCGCACTCAGCCAATAGCGATATGTTTATGCTGAACGAGGCGTGCAAGCGCGCGCGTGTGCCCGCGCTTAAATTCAAATATATCTGCACGCAGATGATTTATTCGGCCATCTACGACGTGATGAACGGCATTGGGTTGGATAAAGCCGCGGAGGAAATGCACGTATCCTTTACCCATCACAAGGCGGACGACGACGCGTTGATGGCTTTGCTGCTCCTGAAAAGTTGCTGTGAAAAGATGGGATGCAGTTATTTGCAACTCGAAAAGCAGTTGGGCATCAAACGGGGCGTCAATCAAAATTATACATTTCAACCTATGCAGTGCGCCAAGCTCGAAAAGTTGCGCATACAGCACCGCCAGCAGAAAAAGCAGGAGCAAAAGGAATTGCAACAGGAACTCAAGACCAAACATAACGTGGCCATCGAGTTGGACCTGCGTACTTTCGACGCCGTGCGCGGGGGCGTGAACGCCATTTGCACGGTCAACGACGCGTTGGTGCGACAGTTGGCGCCGAGCGCAACGTTGTATCTGGTGAAGCATACGGGGAGTATGGAAGTGTGCAAGGTGGAAGTGGTCAAAATAGAGTGCTTCCAAAGTTTTTTGGAATTGTACGTGTCTTCGGATAAGAAAGGTCCCATCATCCGCAACGAGACGGAATTGGATTTTCTCGAGCGAATGTACACGACCAACGACGCCGCCAAAGAGAAAGAGAACGGCGTAGCGGTGATCACTTTCAGAGTGGTGCATAATCACAAGGAATAGGCAACGTGTTAAATGCGTAAAAATGCAAAAAAAAGTTGCTAAATGCGCGAAAAAATTGTTGACATTCACTTGGAAATATACTATTATAGGATAGTCTTAGGTTGAGCCCATCGAGGTGTAGCGCAGTTGGTAGCGCACGTGGTTTGGGACCATGAGGTCGCATGTTCGAGTCATGTCACCTCGACCAAATACATTAGATGCGGGCCTTTAGCTCAGTTGGTTAGAGCAGTCGGCTCATAACCGATCGGTCCAAGGTTCGAGTCCTTGAAGGCCCACCAAAAGATATTACAAACGCGGTCCGGTAGTTCAGTTGGTTAGAATGCCAGCCTGTCACGCTGGAGGTCGACGGTTCGAGCCCGTTCCGGATCGCCAAATTTGCCCAGGTAGCTCAGTTGGTAGAGCAGTGGACTGAAAATCCGCGTGTCGCTGGTTCAAGTCCGGCCCTGGGCACCAAATCGGCTATTCTTGTCATGCTGGTGTGGCTCAATGGCAGAGCAGCTGATTTGTAATCAGCAGGTTGATGGTTCGATTCCGTTCACCAGCTCCAGATTTTGGGAAGATTCCCGAGTGGCCAAAGGGAGCAGACTGTAAATCTGTTGTCAGTGACTTCGGTGGTTCGAATCCACCTCTTCCCACCAAACATTGGCGACCTACAAAGTAGGTCGCTTTTGTTTTATCCCCGCGACTTGTGCTTGCACAAAGGCGCGAGGGATAAAACAAAAAGGGGCGCGCACGTAAAGGTGCGCGAGCCAATGTTTGGTGAGGGACGCCCACGGCGAGCGGGTGGATAGTCTTGAGCGAAGCGAAAGGCTTATACACCGAACGAAGTGGGATAAAGCACTACAAAAGGAAGGTGCAGGGAAACGACTTGTGCTTGCACAAAGGCGCGAGGGATAAAACAAAAGGGGCGCGCACGTAAAGGTGCGCGAGCCAATGTTTGGTGAAGGACGCCCACGGCGAGCGGGTGGATAGTCTTGAGCGAAGCGAAAGGCTTATACACCGAACCGGACACGCCAAAGGCGTGAGTGAAGTTTCGCCTACGGCGAAGAGAAGTTGCATTCGCAGTGAAGTTCAAGGCAAAGCCTTGAGTGAAGTTTGCTCGGGGCGCAAGTTGCGGTATGAAATAGATGATTGTCTGCGGAGTGGATAGAGGGAAGTGCCACTACTTAGGGATTCCGCAAGTGCTTCGGATTGACGTATCTTTCGTGAACGAATAACGACGATTGTCAATTATTTTTTAATTTACCATTGACAAACGTGTTGCGTCATCCTATATTGAAAATGTGTTAATTGAAATATGTGAATGAGGAGGACAGTATGGATAACTTCTTCGAGATGATGTTGCGCCGTAAGGACGCATTGTTGTTGCAACCCAAAGATATTACGTACGTGCAGAACGAGTACGAGAAGGCCTACTTGGTGGCCGCCGTGGGCAATATGATCAGCCTCGGCTTCGAACCGTCCGTGCAATGTATTCGCGTGCTGTCTGCGTACAGCCTCGACGAAATGAAAGACCTCGTGCCCATGATGATGTTTTACTTGCGCAAAAAAGTGGGCGCCAACGTGCAATATAATCCGATGTACCCCAATTTCCCCGAGCAAGTGGCCGAGGCAAGTGACGTGGAGTTGTTTTTCAACGCCATCGTTCATTATGCTACGTTCGGGCTGTTGAAGCCCTATTACGTAGAGGATCCGCGCCCCGCATTGAAAGAGGCGGGAAAACTGCGTATTCTCAACCTCGGCAAGAAAGAGGAAGTCGTGGAGATGATTCAAAATCTTTTGAACAGCCCCACTTCGTTGTCATCCGTGGACGTGTGCGACTTCAAAATCTTCATCGAGAACTACGAGGATTACTCGACGGTGTTGCCTGAAACCATTCCGTTTAAGGAAAACGTCGCCGTGGTGACCGCGATGATGTTCCTGTCACCCGACAGATACGGCGCCGCGGGCATCGGCAAATACGTCAAGACCGCGACCGACGTACTGCGCATGATCACGGCGGCTTCGGGCGGCGACGTCAGTTTGGCGAGAAACTGCAAGTATGACAATCTGGACAGAGAGCATCGCCGTATGGTGATGGATTTGCTGGCAAATTGCGGCAAAATCGACGAAGATTTGTTCCGTTATCGCCAAAAATGGCTGCGTATCGGTGAAATCGTGCATCCGTTTGAGTTCAAAGCGGGCAAATATCAAGGCGTCGTCAAGGCGTTCGATATGCTGCGCAACCAACACAAACCGCAGTATTTCAACGGCGCGGTAGAGGCGTATATTATCAACAAAGATGTAGACGGCTTGGTGAAATTGCTATCCAAACGCCCCACCGAATTTGCGCGTAGATTGGACAAGATCCTGCGCGACAATCCCGCGTGCTCGGACGATATCCTGGACGCTTTCGCCCAAGTGGCCAAAGAGGTGTCTACGCCCGTATTGCTCAATTTGCGAGAGTTCTATCGTCATCGCAACGAGAAAAAGGTCGGCCGTTTCGTCTTCCCCAAGGGTATGCTGGCCAAGGTGGAAGAGATCGAGCAAGTCGAAGTGTACCTCGACGAGGCGGTCTGTCGAAAACTCGTGGACGTGTGCACGGCCGCGTTGCTGGACGTGTACAAAACGCGCGAGCCCATGGGAAAAGTGTACGTCGACGAGTCGCTACGGGATATCGTCGTGCCGTTCGGTCAGCGCAGCGCTTTGGGTACGTCCAAAATCGTGACGCGCGGCAGTCGCTTCGCCTTGGACGCCAAGACGGTGCGCGGCTTTATCTGGTGGACCGATACCCGCAAAGGCAATCGAGTGGACGTGGATTTGTCCGCCGAATTGCTGAATAAGGACTGGGAATACGTCGCGCATATCTCGTTCACCCATCTGCGCGAGGGTGCGCTCGGCTATCATTCGGGTGATATCGTCAACGGCGGCGATTTCGACGGCGAAGGCGTGGCCGAATTTATCGACCTCAACGTGGACGAATGCCGCAAAGCAGGCGCGCGGTACGCGGTTTTTATGGTGTTTTGCTATACTTCCCAGCCTTTCAACACCTTGGAACACGCCGCTTTCGGTTGGATGAACCGTGAAGAACCCAATTCGGGCGAGATTTTCGAGCCGAGAACGGTCGAAATGAAGATGTCTTTGACGACCGACGGCAATATGTGCCTGCCCGTCGTCTACGACTTCGAAGAAAAGACGTTCATCTGGGCTGACCTCAGCGGGGAGCAGTTCGGTTTGAATATGCTGGAGACCACGCAGAACAAGGCGCTCACGATGGCCAAAGCCACCGTGTATATGCAAAAACCCAACTTGTACGATTTGGTATGCCTGAACGCGCAAGCGAGAGGGGAGTTGGCAGAGACGCCCGAAGAGGCGGATATCGTCTTTGGCAAAGAGCGCGTCGAATTGCCCGTGGCGGAGGAGGGCGAGCCCGAAAAGGCGTTCGTGTCCGCCTACGATATCGATTATATCGTGGGAAATTTGCTGTAAGGCTATTGACAAAACGCAAATAGCAACCTATTATAATAATATCCAAAACAACCGCTTGGCTATTGTCGCTCATCCTTCTATAGGGGCGTATGCCCAAGGAGATCCTGTTCCCCCCGTTCGCGGGGAGAAATTGAGCGCAACTTACCAAGCGAGTCGGCTACGGAAAGCATCCTTCTATTTTTGGCTGATAACCCGGAGGTCGTTGGTTCGAGTCCAACCTGCGCGAATGCGCGGTAGCCCAGGAGGTAGAGCGCCGTTTCGAAGCTTTCGACTTTCCGACGTGTTGTTTTGGGTATTTTTTTATGACAAATAAGGTGGTTTGGCGTCAAATTACCTTATTTTTTTACAGTCATACGGGGGTATACTGTGAGTACAAGCCGACTGGTTGGGAGGTAGAAGATGGACATCGAGATAACGGGTGACAGAGATACGGTAGTGGTAAGTCCTCACGGGTATATAGACGAATATACGGCGCCCTCCTTGCGCCGCGCGTTGGATAAAGCCGCGGACGCCTATCCGTTGACGGTCGTATTGAACTTTGAAAACGTGGATTTTATGGACAGCACGGGCATAGGCACCATACTCGCCAGGTACAAAGTCATGCGCGACCGCAATATCGAATTGTGCGTCAAAAACGTCAACAGACAAGTGGACAAGTTGTTTCGCCTTACGGGCATATACTCGATACTCAATTTGGTGAGGTAAGCTATGAAAATGGAAAATTATTGCAGATTGACGGTGAATTCCGCGACGAAAATAGAGTCCTTCGTGCGCTGCACGGTGGCCGCGTTTTGCGGATTGCTCAACCCGACGGTGGAAGAGATCAACGATATCAAGACGGCCGTGTCCGAAGCCGTCAATAACTGCGTCGTGCACGCCTACGGCGGAAAAGACGGCGAGATTGACGTGGAAGTGTCCCTCTATGAAGATAGCGTGCAAGTGACCGTGCGTGACGAGGGCTGCGGCTTTGACAACGTGCAAGAGGCCATGCAACCCTTCTATACCAGCAAGCCCAACGAAGAGCGCAGCGGTATGGGATTTACCTTGATGCAGGCGTTTATGAACGAGGTAGAGGTGATGAGCCGTCGCGGCGAGGGGACGACCGTGGTGATGCGGAAGCAAATCGCGTCATGTTGAGCCGAGATGAGACGGTACGACTGATAGAAAAAGCGCAAGCGGGCGATAAAGAGGCCGCCGAAACATTGGTGGCGGAAAATATGCCCCTCGTAAAGAGTATTGCCAAGCGGTATAAGAACTCGGTGGAGTACGACGACCTCATCCAGCTGGGGAGTTTGGGGTTGTACAAGGCGATAATGAATTTCGACGTTAAGTTCGGCGTGCGGTTTTCTACCTACGCCGTGCCCATGATCGCGGGAGAAATCAAGCGGCATATCCGCGATGAAGGCCCGATAAAGATATCGCGCCAGACCAAGTCGCTGGCCGCGCAAATCGCGCGGTTTACCGAGGAATACCGACAAAAAGAGGGGCGAGAGCCCACCATGGACGAAATCGCCGAGGCCTTGCGGGTGGAATCGTCCGAAGTGGTGTACGCGATGGACAGTACCCTTGCGCCCGTGTCCCTCTATGAGAAATACGACGAGGACGGGTGCTATCTCATCGATACTCTGCGCACCGAGGACCAAACGGACGCGATGCTCGACCGTATCATGCTACGCCAATGCATCAAGGCCTTGGACGAGCGCGACCGCAAAATAATATTGTTGCGCTACTACCGCGACAAGACGCAGTCGGAAGTGGCGGCGATACTGGGGGTGTCGCAAGTGCAGGTGTCGCGGTTGGAGGCGCGAATTATACGCGAAATGCGGGATAAAATGTCCTGACTTCTATTTTATACGCATAAGCGAGCGAGGATTCGTCCATCATTCCCGTATGAAAAAGCCTTTGAGTTTTTTGGGAGACCAAGCGGAGGACGTGGAGATCTACGCCCCAAGCAAGGCTTTGGAGGAGGACGGATTTGATAGAGAAAGAAGAGTACGTCGAACTTGTCAAGAAGACGACGCCTAAATCCAAGGAACTGAAAACCCTGCCCATCGCTTTTGCGGTCGGCGGGTTTATTTGCTGTATCGGGCAAGCGTTTCGGCTGATTTACAGCACGTTTTTGCCTATAGGCAAAGTGACCGCCGGAAGCTTGACGTCGGTGACGATGATTTTTATCGGCTCGCTGTTGACGGGACTGGGCGTGTACGACAAAATCGGCAAGGTGGCGGGCGCCGGCTCTATCGTGCCCATCACGGGGTTTGCCAATTCGGTGGTGTCACCCGCGATGGAATTTAACCGCGAGGGCGTGGTGCTGGGCGTGATGAGCAAAATGTTCGTGGTGGCAGGCCCCGTCATCGTGTCGGGCGTGGTGGCTTCTATCATCATTGCGCTCGTCTATTATATCGTGGGGTTGTTTTGATGAACGGCGGCAAGCAGACCATTTTGTTCGAGAAAAAGCCGCATATCGTCGCAGGCTACGGCATCGTCGGGCCCAAAGAAGGGGAAGGGCCGCTCGCTCGCTACTTCGACGAGGTGGCCAAGGACGACTTGTTCGACCAGGAAAGTTATGAAAAAGCCGAGTGCAAAATGCACCTTTTGGCCATCGAGCGTGCCATAGAAAGAGCGGGATTGCAAGAGTCGGACGTGGACGCGCTGTTGTCGGGCGACTTGCTCAATCAAATCATTTCGTCTTCCTTTTCGGCGCGGGAGTTGGATATACCGTTTTTGGGGCTGTACAACGCGTGCAGTACCTTCGGCGAGGCGCTAATATTGGGCAGTATCCTCTTGTCGGGCGGCAGTATGCGGGTGGTGGCGTGCTCGACGAGCAGTCACTTCTCGACGGCGGAACGGCAGTACCGCTTTCCGTTGGAGTTGGGTACGCAAATGACGCCTACCGCACAGTGGACGGTGACGGGCAGCGGGTGTTCGGTGCTGGCCGCAGAGGGCGAAGGCCCCGTCGTGACCGCCGCTACCGTGGGTAAGGTGATAGACTACGACATTACGGACGCCAACAATATGGGCGCGGCTATGGCGCCGGCGGCGGCCTACACCATCGCCACGCACCTACGGGAGACCGATAGAAACGTGGACTATTACGACGCGGTCGTGACGGGCGACTTGGGAATTTTCGGCTCGGAAATGTTGCACCAACTGTTGTTAAGCGAGGGGATAGACGTGGCCGACAATCATCTCGATTGCGGCAAACTCGTATTCGACGAAAAGCAAAAAGTGCACATGGGCGGCAGCGGCGCGGGCTGTTCGTCCAGCGTGTTCAACACCTATTTTTTGCAACAATTCAAAGAGGGCAAGTTGAAGCGCGTGCTGTTCGTGCCGACGGGTGCTTTGCTTAGCAAGGTTTCGTCCTTGCAGGGGGAGAGCATTCCCGCCATCGCGCACGCCGTGGCCATAGAGGTGGAATGATGGATATATTCTTGCAATTTTTACAGGCGTTCGCCGTGGGCGGGTTGATTTGCCTCGTCGGTCAACTGCTCATCAACTATACCAAGATGACGTCTTCGCGGATACTCGTGATTTTCCTCTTGCTCGGGGCGGCGCTGGAAGGGGCGCAACTCTTTGATCCCATCGAGAAGTTCGCGGGGTGCGGTATCACCATACCCATCGTGGGCTTCGGCGCGACTTTGGTGAAAGGCGCGGTCAAAGCCATGCACGAAACGGGGCTGTTGGGCGTGCTGACGGGCGGCATCGTGGCGGGCGCCGCAGGCTTGGCGGCGGCCATACTGTTCGGCTTTATGATGTCCATCATCTTCAAAGCGCGCACCAAGTCGTAGGGGAATCAGGGAATCAAATCCAGAAAGTTGGTGCCGTTTTCGCCCGCGACGTAGACGTTGGGGACGGTGGCGGCGTACATTTTTTCGCATATGGGCACGTAATAGGTGTAGTGCAAGTCCTCGATGGCGGCGGGTACGGTGACGTGCGCGGTGGCCTCTACGACCAAATAGACCGCGTAGCGTATTTGGTTGATGCCCACCGATTGGCAGATGGCCGTGTATTGGGTGGCGACGTCGTACGAAACGTGCAGGGTATAGATCTCGCTACGACCTTTGTCCGCCCAATACGAGCCGCCGAAGAGCGCGCCTTTGGGAAAGGACACGGGCAGGCGTTCGTACTGCCGCAGGTCGAGAGCGCATTGTACGTTGCATTGGTTTGCCAGCTTGTTGACGGCGAGGGCGTTGACTTTGACCTGCGTCGATTCGGCGCTCAGCGGGGTTTCGGCGACGTAGGACGCGTCCGTGTTTTCGATGACCGCAAGGCAGGTGCGGTTGATTTGCGCGTGCAAAACCTCTTCAACTTTGGCGCGGCCGCTTTGGACGATCTGCGCGTCGAAGACCTTGCCCACTCGGCAGGATAGGGCCACGGCCAGCGCAGCCAAACACAATGCTACGAAGATGATTTTGAATTTGCGCACGGTACAGTATATGACGTATCGGCGCGTTTTTTGCCCCCGTGGGCGCGTGTACGCACGCAAAAACGGCAAAGGTGCGTCAAGTTGCTTGACGAGTGGGGCAAATCGTGGTAAATTAAAATATAGAATATTTTAACGAACGGAGAACATTATGCTTGATTTGATTGAAAAAATTGTAGCAAAGAGTATCGCGCTCATCGAAGCCGCCAAGGATTTAAACGCGCTCAACGAAATCCGCGTCAAGATTTTGGGCAAGAACGGCGAGTATACCTCGGTTTTGCGCGGTATGAAAGACGTTTCGCCCCAAGATAAGCCGCGTTTGGGCAAGTTGATCAACGAAGGCCGCGTCGAAATCGAAGGGTTGATCGCCAAGAAAGAGGCCGCCTTCAAGGCCGCCGAACTCGAGCGCAAACTCAAGAAAGAGACCGTGGACGTCACGTTGGACGCCCCCGTCGAGGTGGGTAGCGTGCACCCCATCACTTCGGTCATCAACGAAGTGACCGATATCTTCGTGGGGTTGGGCTTCACCGCCGTCGAAGGCTCGGAGGTCGAGAGCGACTACTATAACTTCCAACTGATGAATATTCCGCCCGATCATCCCGCGAGAGATATGCAGGATACCTTTTACGTGAGCGACAGCACCTTGTTGCGCACGCATACTTCGCCTATGCAGGCGCACACGATGATGAGTCAGCAACCGCCTATCCGCATTATCGTGCCCGGCAAGGTCTACAGAGCGGACGACGACGCCACGCATAGCCCCATCTTCCACCAGATTGAGGGCTTGGTGGTGGATAAGGATATCTCTTTGGCGCACCTCAAAGGTACGCTGGATATGGTGGCCAAGGCCCTCTTCAACGCCGAGACCAAGACGCGATTCCGTCCCTCGTATTTCCCCTTTACCGAGCCGTCGGTCGAGGTGGACGTCAGCTGCTGTATGTGCGGCGGCAAAGGGTGCCGCTTGTGCAAGGGCACGGGCTGGCTGGAAATATTGGGCGCGGGCGTGGTCAATCCCGTCGTCTTGGACAACTGCGGCATAGATTCCACCGTCTATTCGGGCATCGCGTTCGGCTTGGGCGTGGATCGTATCGCCATGATCAAATACGGCATTCCCGACATTCGCAGTTTGTACGAGAATGACGTGCGCTTCTTGCGCAAGTACAAATAAGGGGGTAGTAGTATGAAAGTACCGTATAGCTGGTTGAAAGATTTTGTGGATATCGACGTCACCCCTTTGGAACTCGCGGACAAATTGGTCAAGGCGGGGTTCGAAATCGAAGAGATCATCGATTTGGAAAAGCAGTACGTCAACATCGTGGTGGGCTTGATCGAAGAGATCGAGCCGCATCCCAACGCCAATAAACTGCAAATATGCAAAATCAACGTGGGCGAGAAGGGCGTAAGACAAATCGTCACGGGCGCCAAGAACGTGGCCGTGGGCGATTACGTCCCCGTGTGCCTGGACGGCGCCGTGTTGCCCGACGGCAAGGAGATCCGCACGGGCGAGTTGCGCGGCGTGCTGAGCGAAGGTATGCTGTGCGGCGGTAGCGAACTCGACCTCAACGACTCGGACTACGAGGGCGCGGGCTTCGACGGCATCTTTATCCTCAACAAGGCGTTCGACGTGTCCAAGTTGACATTGGGTATGGATATCAACGAGGTCATCGACACCAAGGACGTGGTGCTGGACGTGGGCGTGACGGCCAACCGTCCCGATACCAACAGCATCGTGGGCATCGCGCGCGAAGTCGCCGCAGTGCTCGATAAACCGCTGAAACCTTTTGCCTTTGGCAAAACCGAGGAGAAAGGCGACGTGAAAGAGATGATCAAAGTGACCGTGGAAGACAAGACGCTTTGCCCCCGCTATATGATCAAGGGCGTCAAAGATATCGTCGTCAAGCCCTCTCCCGCGATTATTCGCCGCAGATTGCGCAAGGTGGGCATTCGCCCCATCAACAATATAGTTGACGTCACCAATTACGTGCTGATCGAGATCGGTCAACCCATGCACGCCTTCGATTACGACCGCTTGGCCGACGGGCAAATCGTCGTTAGACGCGCCAAAGAGGGCGAGCATATCGTCACGTTGGACGGCAAAGACAACGCGTTGAACCCCGAAAACCTCGTCATTTGCAATTCCACTGCGCCCATGGCTTTGGCGGGTGTGATGGGCGGTCTCAATTCGGGCATCGAAGAGAGCACCAAGACCATTTTGCTGGAATCCGCTCGCTTCAAACGCGACAATATCCGCCGCACGAGCAAAGCGCTGGGCATTCGCAGCGATTCTTCCGCCCGCTTCGAGAAGGGCATCGACTTCATCAGTCAGGAGTGGGGCGTGGCGCGTGCCGTGCAACTCATCACCGAACAGGCGGCGGGCGTCGCCGTGGGCGGCGTGTGGGACGTGTTCGACGGCAATACCGACGAGCGCACCATTACGGTGAAAGCGTCCAAAGTCAATACCATTCTGGGTATCGAAATAGACAAAAAGACCATGGCCGACATTCTCAACCGTCTGCAACTGCGGACGGTGGTGAAAGGCGACGACCTCGTCATCACGGTGCCGCAATACCGCGAGGATATCCAAAACGCCAACGATATCGCCGAAGAGGTCATTCGCCTCTACGGCTACGACAATATCGTTTCGACGCCGTTGGACGGCAAGAAACAAACGCACGGCGGCGTGAGCGACAACGTCAAATGGCTGGGCAAAGTGAAGAATCTGTTGTCGGGCGTGGCGGCCTATCACGAGATCGTGTCGTATAGTTTCATCTCGCCCAAAGCGTGGGATATGCTGCGCTTGCCCGAGGACGACGACCGCCGCAACTGCATCACTTTGCTCAATCCTTTGGGCGAAGAATTGTCGGTCATGCGCACGACGTTGCTGCATTCTATGCTCAAAACCGTGGCGCTCAACCAAACGAGGAGCAACAAATCCGTCAAATTGTACGAGGCGGCCAAGACCTATCATCCCGCCATTGACGCGCCCTCTACCGAGATTTTGCGCCTGATGATCGCCGAGACGGGGGAGAAATGCGATTTCTACAGCATCAAAAACACCGTTCGCGCGGTGGCGGACAAACTCAACGTCAAAATCGAAGTGCTGCCCAAGACCTATCCGTATTTGCACCCCGGCAGAAGCGCCGCCGTGATGCTCAACGGGCAGGAGATCGGCTATATCGGCGAAGTGCATCCTTCGGTTGCTGCCGACTATGACCTTTCGGGCCGAGTTTACGCGGCCGAATTGACGCTGGCGCCCTTGTTCGAGGCGGCGACGCCTTTCCTCGCTTTTGAGGCGATTCCCAAATATCCCGCGATCAACCGCGACTTGGCGTTCGTCTTGCGTAAGGAAATTTTGGCCAAGGATATATTGGACGTCGTGAAAAAGAGCGCGGGCGACAAGTTGGAATCCGCCGAGATCTTCGACGTGTACGAAGGGGCGGCGTTGCCGCTGGGTACCAAGAGCGTGGCCGTGGCGTTGACCTTCCGCGACAAGGAGCGTACTCTGGTGGACGCCGAGGTCGTGGCCGCCGTAGACGATATCCTCGCGGCGATGAAGGATACCTTCGGCGCTTCTCTACGATAGAAATATGAACGAAAAAGTATTGCAGTCGCTCGGATACGACAAGATAATGCAACGCGTGGCCGCTTTTGCGCAAAGTGAAAGCGGCAAATCTATTTTGCTGGCCACCGTGCCCAATACGTGTTTTGGTGAATGCGATACTATGCTCAAAGAGACCGCTGAGGCCGATAGATTGCTGTACGAACACGGTATTCACCCCTCTTTGGGCGTGGAAAACGTGACCGAGCAGTTGGAATTGGCCAAAAAAGGCTTTATGCTGGGTATGGGCGACTTGCTCAAAGTGTCGCAGGTTTTACGCGTCAGCAGCGCCGCCAAGCAGAGTATCGGGCATACGAGCGCCGAGGCGCCCTTGTTGAAGGCGTACGCCGCCAGAATATTTACGGCGGATAGTTTGCAGGCCGCCATCGACCTCGCCATCATCAGCGATACCGAGATGAGCGACAATGCGTCGCCCAAGTTGGCCTCGATACGACAGGCCATCAAACGCGGTAACGAGCGCTTGAAAGAGAAAATACAGTCCTTCATTACCACCAAGGCGTATGCGCCGTATTTGCAAGAGGCGTTGGTGACCAAGCGTGACGACCGCTATGTCATTCCCGTCAAATCCGACTTCCGCGGTCAAATAAAAGGATTGATCCACGACCAATCCGCGAGCGGTCAAACGGTGTACGTCGAGCCTTTGGAAGTGGTGGAGATGAACAACGAACTCAAACAACTTTCCATCGACGAGCACAAAGAAATAGAGCGTATTTTGCTGGACTTCACGGCACGCGTGGGGTTGATAGCGGATCCGTTGGCCGTCAATCTGGAAGTCATCGTCGCCTTGGACGTCATTTTCGCCCGCGCCATTTACGGCCATACCATCGACGGCACCATGCCCCGCTTGAACGAGCGAGGGTACGTGCGTATTCGCAAAGGGCGGCATCCGCTCATCGAAAAGCACAAGGTGGTGGCCAATACGGTGGAATTGGGCGGCGACTTCGATATTCTGTTGGTGACCGGCCCTAATACGGGCGGCAAAACGGTCACGCTGAAATTGACGGGGCTTTGCTGTTTGATGGCGGAGAGCGGGTTGTTTATCCCCGCCGAGCCCGATAGCGACGTGGCCGTATTCCAAAACGTGTTGACCGACATCGGCGACGAGCAGAGTATCGAGCAAAACCTGTCCACCTTCTCCTCGCACATGAGCAACGTGGTGTATATGGTCAGGCACGCCGACGAAAATACCTTGGCGCTCATCGACGAGTTGGGCGCGGGTACAGACCCCGAGCAGGGTGCGGCTCTGGCCGTGGCCATCACCGATTGTTTGCGCGAAAAAGGCGTCAAAGCGGTGATCACCACCCACTACGGCGCACTCAAAGAATATGCCTATTCCACCCAAAGGGTGGAAAACGCCTCGATGGACTTCGATCCCGATACGTACGAGCCGCTGTATAAGTTAATCATCGGCGTGCCCGGTACGAGCAACGCTTTCGAGATAGCGAGGAAGTTGGGGTTGGACGAGCAAATCGTGCAAAACGCCGCTTCGGGCGTCAAAGAAGGTAGCGTGCGCTTCGAGGACGTGCTGATGCGCGCCGACCAAATGCGCCGCAAAGCGCAGGAAGAGTTGGACGAAAACAGGCGGTTGAACGCCGAATTGGAAGAGGAGATCCGCCGCACCAAGCAAGAGCAAAACAAGTTGCAGGCCGAGGTGGACAAACTCAATCAAAACGCCCGTCGCGAGGTGCGCAGGCTGGTGGATATCGCCTTGGCCGAAGTCAACGAGATAGTGGACGAACTGAAGAAACTACTGGACGAGCCGCAGCAATCGGGGTATTTTAAGGCTACACAACTGCGCAAAAAACTCGAACGAATCACGGTCGAAGAGGAAGAGGCGGACGACGATCCGCCCATGACCGACGACGAGCCGAAGCCGGGCGACAAGGTGTTCGTGCTCAAATTCCGCAAGGAAGCCGTGCTGAACAGCATTACCAAGAACGGCGAATACGTCGTGTCGATGGGCAATTTGAAAAGCATCGTCAAACCGTCAGAGGTCAAAAAACTGCTTGTGCAAAAAGAAGCGGCGCCCGAAAAACCCATTCGCAAGCAAGTGACCTTGGGAAACGCGCGCGTCAAGCGCGAGTTGTATCTCTTGGGTTGCACGGTGGACGAAGCCTTGTATCGGTTGGAGAACTTCCTCGACGAGGCCGACGCCGCCAAGGTGGAAGAGGTCAAAATCATACACGGGTTGGGTACGGGCGCGTTGCGCAACGCCATTTGGGAGTACCTCAACGAGTCCGACGTGTTCAGTTTCCGCGCGGGAAAGCAGGGTGAGGGCGGTCAAGGCGTGACCTATGTGCGATTGAGATGACCTACTACGAGTATTTGTTGCCCAATCAAAATCACGGCTTGATCATGCTGAAGCGTGCGTTTTTGCTGATGGCCGCCTTTAACTTCGTCACGGGGCTTGCGGCGGGTATCGTTGCCGCCATCATCAACTGGGTGTTCGTCTTCGTGCCGCTGGTGTGGTTTTTGTTGGGCTTCGTGTACGGCAATATCGCGTATTTGTTCGTCACCGATTACAAATACGTCTACGACAACGGCACCTTCGCCATCTACAAACACCGCAAATACGGCAAATACCGCTTGGTGATGCAAGCCGCCGTCACCGATTTGGACTGGGACTTAACGACGTATAGCAAGCAAAAACAATGCACCAATACGGCCGCTACGACCAAATTCGTCTGCCAAGACGTACTGTACTTCGTAACGGTGGACGACTATATGCAATCTATACTCAAAGGAGAAATCAATGTATCTCGATAATGCCGCGACGACGAAATTGCTGCCCGAAGTGGTCGATATCGTGCAAAAATACGGCTGTGAGCAGTTCTATAACCCATCCGCTTTGTACGGCGAAGCCATAGCGGTCAACCGCGCGTTGAACGCGCAAAGGGGCGTTTTGGCCAAGGCGTTGGGCGTGACGGCGGACTGCATCGTCTATACTTCGTGCGGTTCGGAGAGCGACAACGCCGCCTTGTTGGCCACGCGCAAGAAAAAGGGCGGCAGGGTGATCGTTTCGGCCGCCGAGCACGCCGCCGTGTACCAAACCGCGGAAGCCTTGCGCCAAATGGGCTACGACGTGAAGTATTGCCCCGTGGACGGTTGCGGCAAAGTGATTGAAGAGGAATTCGTCAAGTTGCTCGACCAAAACACCGTGTTGGTGAGCGTGATGCACGTCAACAACGAAACGGGCGCGGTCAACGACGTGCGCAGACTGTGCGAGTTGACCAAGAGATACGACGAGTCCATCCTGTTCCATGCGGACGGCGTGCAGGCGTTCGGGCATATCAAGGTCAATCTGCGCGCGTTGGGCGTGGACTTGTATTCGGTCAGCGGACACAAGATCGGCGCGCCCAAGGGTGTGGGCGCTTTGTACGTCAAAAGCGGCGTATCCATGCAGCCCATCGTCTACGGCGGCGGGCAGGAGAGCGGCTTGCGCTCGGGCACGGAAAACGCCATAGGCATCGCCGCGCTAAGCGCGTGCGCCGAGAAGTATCTTGCTATGCAAGATAAACTGCGCGAAAAAGGCGCGGAACTGCGGACGCGTGCGCTTGATTTCGTCACTTCGCACGAGGGGTGCAAACTGCTGTCTCCCGAGAATGGTGCGCCGCATATCCTCACGATGGCTTTCGAGCGCGTGCGCGGAGAAGTGATGATGCACGAGTTGGAGGGATACGGCATTACGGTAGGCATCGGCTCGGCGTGTTCGTCCAAGAAAGGCACGGCGCGTATCCCCAAGGCGCTGGGGCTTGCGGGCGGCTATGAGATGGGAATGGTGCGCATCAGCATCAATCCCTTCGACGAGTACGATTGGGACTACTTGTTTGAAAAAATGCACGAAGCGTACGTCAAATTGAGCAGATTCGTGCGCGTATAGCGAGGAAATATGAAAAAAGTCATTTTGTTGAGATACGGCGAGATATATTTGAAGGGGCGCAACCGCTCCTATTTCGAGCGCTGTCTTTTGGATAATATCAAAGAAGTGCTGTCCGGCTACGACTGCAAGGTCGTCAAGATGCAGGGGCGGTATTCGGTGGAGGATTTCGACGCGGATCTGACCGAGGAGATCGTGGACAAATTGCGCAAAGTGTTCGGCTTGCATTCGCTGTCCATTGCGGCGGTCGTGCCGAGCGATATTCCGTCCATCGGTGCTATATGCGCAGAGGCGGCGCCCGACAAAGGCTCTTTCCGCATTACGGTCAATCGCGCGGATAAGTCCATCGCCCTGACTTCTATTCAAATCGCCGCCGAGTTGGGCGGGTACGTATTGGAAGCGCACCCCGACCTGAAAGTAGACTTGCATACGCCCGACAAGGAAATTCGCGTGGACTTACGCGAAAATCATACGGCCTACGTCTTCACGGACGTCGTTGCGGCGGCGGGCGGTATGCCCGTGGGCTGTAGCGGCAAGGGGATCGTGCTGTTGTCGGGCGGTATCGACAGCCCCGTGGCGGCCTATCGCATGGCCAAGCGCGGTATGAAATTGTGCGCCGTACACTTCCACAGTTATCCCTACACCAGCTTGATGGCCAAAGAGAAGACCTTGGACTTGGCGCGTATCCTCACCGCCTACACAGGGGATATGGACGTGTACGTGGTGCCGTTTACCGAGGTGCAGTTGGCCATTCACGAGCATTGTCCCGCCGAATATATGATCACCATAATGCGCCGTATCATGATGCGCATCGCCGAGCGCTTGGCCAAGGCGCACAAGTGCGGCTCCATCATCACGGGCGAGAGTCTGGCACAGGTGGCGTCGCAAACGCAGGAGAGTATTTTGGTGACCAATTCGGTCGTGGAGTCCCTGCCCGTGTTCCGTCCGCTCATCGGTATGGACAAAGAGGAAATCATCGTCACTGCGCGTGAAATCGGCACCTTCGACACGAGCATTTTGCCCTACGAGGATTGCTGTACCGTGTTTTTGCCCAAGAATCCCGTTATTCGCCCCGAGTTGGCGCTCATCGAGGCCGCCGAGAGCAAATTGGACGTGGAAAGCTTGATAGCGGACGCTTTGGCCAACGTCGAATACCATCGTATCGAAAGAGAATAATCAAACGATCATTACGCGCTCTATCGCGCCGTAGACGTCCGTTTTTCCGTGCAATATCGGCTTTATGCACCACCAACCCGCACCCATTGGATAGCGCTTGGCGGTGCTTTTTTCGTCCGTGGGGCGTATTTCGTCTATGAGATAGGTGCTAAATCCGTTGTCGTAGAACACTTGGTAGGAGCAGAGAGCCTGCGGTGTAAGAGTAAGGCAAATCTCGTCGCCTTCCACCGTGAACGCACCCTCGACCGAAGGCGGCGTTTCGAACAGGAGTGACTGCGGCGCCCGATAGGTGGACTTGGCGAGGATACGCTTTCGGTACTTGGTGGGTACGTTGGGAGAGGCCGTGAGCACCGTGCCAGCCGTTTCGTACGAGTATTGGTCTATTTCGAGATCGACGACGCTATCGGGGCGCGTGAAATCACGCGGCGCGAAGGGGGCAAACATCGCCTTGACAATGGTGGTCGTACCGCCGCCGCCCGAGACCGTGGTCATTTTGTCCTCGGCCATAGAGAGGTTTCCCGCCCAAGCGATGCAGACCGCTTGGGGCGTGTAGGCCGCGCACCAAGCGTCAGAGTTGGCGCCTTTGCATTCCACCGTGCCCGTTTTGGCCGCGATGGGTATGGACAGTTCGCCGAGTTTTTTCGCCGTGCCCGTGCGCGCGGTTTCGCACAGCATATCCGTGACGAGGTAGGCGGTAGACGGGGAGATAATCCGCTCGGCCGTCGTCGGTTTGTCGTATACGACCGTGCCGTCGGGCGCGACCACTCTGCGGACGAAGGCGGCGCGTTGACGAATGCCGCCCGCCGCCAACGTGCAATACGCAGAGGTCAATTCGTCTATGGTGCTACCATACGTCAGCCCGCCCAAGGCAAGCCCCAAGTGCCTGTCTTTGCGGTGAAGGGGAATGCCGAAACGATTGATGAGGGCGAACGCATCGTCCAATCCCGCATAGCCGAGCGTCTTGACGGCCGCCACGTTGGAACTCTTGGCGAGGGCGTCGCGGGCGGTGATGCGTCCGTAGTAGACGTCGTGATAGTTGTGCGGCGTATAGTCGCCGAAGGATTGCGGTCGGTCGTCCAAAATGGAATCGGGCAAAAGAAGGTCCTTTTCGATGGCCGAAGCGTAGACGAAGGGCTTGACGGTCGAACCGATTTGGCGGCGAACGGCGGCGGCGTTTTCGTCAAAGGTGGCGCAAAAGGCCCGAATAGCGCCGTCGGTAGAGGCAAAAGCAAGCATATAGTCCGTGCCGTCTGCGAGCAAATTGCTTTGAAAAATCGCCTGTGCGCGCGCTTGTGTCTCGGGGTCGCAATAGGTGTACACGGTGTAGCCCTCGGTGAGCGCGTTGGTGTCTATGCCCGTCATTCGCGCCGCCTCTTCTACGGCGTTAAGCCTGTACGTTTTGTATATATCACGCTGTCCGTCGGCAAGGCGCAGCGGCGCGTTTTTGCTCTTTTCGGCCTCTTCCTGCGAGATATAGCCTTGCTCGGCCATCAAATCCAAAATGCGGTTGCGCCGCGTTTGGTTGTTTTGGGGGTTGCGGACGGGAGAGTAGTGGGTGGGATTGACGGTCGTGGCGGCGATCGCCGCGCATTCCGCCGTCGTCAATTCGTCGAGGTCTTTGTCGAAATAGCCCTTGGCGGCCGATTTGACGCCGTAGTGACCGCCGCCCAAATAGATGACGTTGAGATACATCTCGAGGATTTCCTCTTTGGAATGGCTCTTTTCGAGTTCCAAGGCGAGTTTGGCCTCTTTTAGCTTGCGCTTCAAGGTTTTTTCTTGGCTGAGATGGGTGTTTTTGACGAGTTGACAGGTGATGGTGCTGGCGCCTTCCTTGGCGCCTTTGCGTTTGAGGTTGGCCCACATAGCCCCCGCGATGCGCCGATAGTCCAGCCCGTGGTGGCGGTAAAAGCGCTTGTCTTCCACGGCGACGAAGGCGTCTACGAGCGCAGGGGGTATCTCGTCGAACGAGGCGTACGCGTTGGGCACGCCGATGGCGCGTCCGTCGTAGGCGAGTACGTTGACCGTGCGGTCTTTGCGCGTCAGTTTGCTTTCGTCGAGGGTGGCGTCCTTGGTGACGAAAAATACGCACGCGACCGCGACGAGCAGTCCCGCGAGCGTGACGAATAACAAGACTATAGTGGAGATTTTGAGAAACCGTTTCATCTCCGTTATTATTTGAAAACGGGGTGGTTGTATGCGTGGGAAAGAAAAGTGAAGCCTATCGGTTGGCGTCGACCGCGTTTCGTTCGGTCGGGACGTTCGCGTCGTTTGCTCGTTCGCTGTCGGGTTGCGAGGGAATAACGGGCATTTCGTCCACATTCTGCGCGGGCAAAGTCGGCGCGTCCTCTTGCTCGGTGGCTTCGACCGAGGGCGATTCGGTAGAAGAAGCCTTCGCGGCTCGGTCGGCTGAGGGGCTATCGTCGCGCGTCCAGACGACGGCTTTGCCGTCGGCGCGGTTGCGTATAAAGTCCTCTTTGGAGAGCATACCTTCCTCGCCGCCGTGTTCGGCACGGTATTTTTCGCAATACTTATCGTATTTCTTCTCCTCGATTTTGACGCCCAAAACGCGCGAAAACAGCAAAACGAGGTAGAGAATAACGGCGGCCGCTACGACGCCGCCGAGTAGTTTGAGGGCGACGATGCCGCCCTTGGAAAGATTGTCCGATACGTCGACGAGTATATTCATACTGCTATTTTAGCGCGCATTTGCCGAAAAAGCAAGCGGATTTGCCCTTGCCAAATCGCGCGGGAAATGATATACTGTATCTATGCCGTTTTTACCTGTCAAAAGAGAGGAATTCGAGGGGGTGCCCGACTTCGTGTTGGTATCGGCGGACGCGTACGTCGACCATCCGTCTTTCGGTATGGCCGTCGTGTCCCGCGTGGTGGAACACGAGGGGTTTTCGGTGTGTATCGTCCCCCAACCGCAATGCGACGCGGATTATTGCCGATTCGGTGCGCCTCGGCACGCTTTTCTCGTGAGCAGCGGGGTGTGCGACAGCATGGTGGACAACTATACCGTCGCCAAAAACAAGCGTACCGAAGACGTGTACAGCGAGGGCGGCAAGCCGGGGATGCGCCCCGACCGTGCGGTCACCGTGTATTGCAAAAACCTCAAACGACTGTTTCCCGATACGCCCGTGCTCATCGGCGGGATAGAGGCGAGCCTGCGGCGCTTCGCGCACTACGACTATTGGGCGGACCGCGTGATGCCGTCGGTGCTGGTGGATAGCGGCGCGGACCTATTGATGTACGGCATGGGAGAGCGCACCCTCAAAGAACTGCTGTCCTACGTCCGTAGAGGCGTGCCCATAGGGAGTTTGCGCGACGTGCGCGGCACGTGCTATCTCTGCCCATACGATGGGTTAAGTAAAAAATTACAGCAAGACCTTGCCGAAGGCAAGGCCATAGCGTGCGCTTCGTACGAAGACGTATGCCGCGATAAGGTGAGTTACTGCAAGGCGTTCAATGTGCAAAGCGAGAATTGCGATCCGTTTTCGTCCAAAGTGCTTTTGCAAAAGCACGGCGCGCGTTACGTCGTGCAAAACCTGCCCCAACTACCCCTATCGCCCAAGGAGATGGACGAGGTGTATGCCTTGCCCTATATGCGGACTTATCATCCTATGTACAGTGGGGGCGTGCCCGCCATCGAAGAGGTAGAATTCAGCATTACGTCCGTTCGCGGGTGCTACGGCTCGTGCTCGTACTGCGCCTTGACCTATCATCAGGGCCGCATCGTGCAGAAGAGGAGCAAAGAGTCCATCGTGGGCGAGGCCGAACAACTCGTCAAGATCAAGGGTTTTAAGGGATATATCCACGACGTGGGCGGGCCTACCGCCAACTTCCGCGATCCCGCGTGCCGCAAGCAGATGGAGAAGGGCGCTTGCAAACACAGGAATTGCATCGGCTACGAGCCGTGCGACAATCTGCAAGTCGATCACAGGGAATATCTCGACATTTTGGAGGCCTTGCGTCGGATAGAGGGGGTTAAAAAGGTCTTTGTCCGCAGCGGCGTGCGCTTCGATTACGTCATGCTGGACAAGGACGACACGTTCTTGCGCGAACTCATCAAACACCACGTCAGCGGCCAACTGAAAGTGGCGCCCGAGCACTCGGAAAACGGCGTGTTGAAGTTGATGAACAAGCCGCCCTTCGAGGTGTACAAGGCGTTCAAAAACAAATTCGACCGCATCAATAAGGAATTGGGAATGCAGCAGTACCTCGTGCCCTATCTCATTTCGTCCCATCCCGGTTGTACCTTGCGCGACGCGGTGAAGTTGGCCGAATATCTGCATTCCATCAATTATATGCCCAAGCAGGTGCAGGACTTTTATCCCACGCCCTCCACCAAGTCAACGTGTATGTACTATACCGAGATGGACCCCGATACGCTGAAGCCCGTCTTCGTGCCCAAGAGTAAGGAAGAAAAGCAGATGCAGAGGGCTTTGCTGCAATATCGTAAGCCGCAGAATTACGCCATCGTCAAAGCGGCCTTGCTGAAGGCCAACCGCACGGACCTCATCGGCTACGGGGCGCGTTGTTTGATATCGCCGTATCCCAAAAGAAACAATAAATAATCGTTTGATAGTTTTGATTTGCGCGTGAAAACGCGCATTTTTTAGTCTATTCCGTCAAGGGCGAACATACGAATAAATACGGGCGAAATAGTATATTTTCGACAATAGGGCGCAAAATGTGCGCCGAAAAGGAGAGTATAATGAGATTGTTCGGGGTATGTAGACTCAAAAGCGTGCTGACGGCGGTCGCCGCCGTGTGCTTGGTTGCCGTAGGGCTGGGGGTGAGCGTTCCCGTGGCGGTCGCCGCCAAAACGACGAAAAAACTGCCGATATACTGCGTGGAAGACGATAGGAAAATCGCCGTTACCTTCGACGCGTCGTGGGGTGCGGAGAGGACGAAAGGTATCGTCGATACGCTGGAGCGGTACGGCGTAAAAGCCACCTTTTTCCTGACGGGGATATGGGTGGACGATTATCCCGAAGAGACGAAATATATCGCCGAACACGGCATGGAAATCGGCAACCACAGTATGCACCATTACAATATGGGCAAAATGAAAAGAGAGGATATCGTGCGGGAAATCGACGAAGTGGACGGCAAGATAGCCGCGTTGACGGGCAAACACCCCGCGGTGTTCCGCGCACCGTTCGGCGATTACGGCAATACGCTCATCGACGTATTGGAAGAAAAGGGGATGCGTTGTATACAATGGGACGTGGATTCGCTGGATTGGAAAGGACTGTCGGCGGACGTCTTGGTGGAACGCGTCGTCAAGCGAGCGACAGGCGGCAGCATTATACTGTGCCACAACAACAGCGAACATATTTCGGAGGCGTTGCCGACCATACTCGAAACGCTCGGAAAGCAATACGAATGGGTGACGGTAAGCGAACTGATCCAAGGAAAAGAAGGAACAATCGACCATACGGGAAAACTGCACGCATAGTGCAAGGAGGATACAATGAATTACGAAGAATTGGCAAACAACAGAGTATTTTTGTCGGGTGAGGTACTGACGCCGCCCGCATTCAGTCACGAGGTATTCGGCGAAGGGTTTTATGAATTTATGCTGTCCGTGTTGCGCCTAAGCAATCAATGCGACGTGCTGCCCGTCACGGTGTCCGAACGACTGCTCGGCGAGGCGAGAATAACCATTGGCAAGCGGATATCGGTATCGGGACAATTCCGCTCATACAATAAGTTGTATGAGAATCACAGCAAATTGATGCTGACCGTGTTCGCAAGGACGATCGAGGAGTACGACGACGAACTCAACCCGAATACCATCGAATTGGACGGCTATATCTGCAAGAAACCCATGTACCGCACGACGCCGTTTAAGCGCGAGATATGCGATATATTGCTCGCCGTCAACCGCGCCTATAACAAGTCGGATTATATCCCGTGTATCGCTTGGGGGCGCAACGCGCGATTCGTCAATACGCTGGAAGTGGGACAGCATATCGCCCTGTCGGGCAGGATACAAAGTAGGGAGTACCTCAAACAGTTGGGCGACGGGCGGCAGGAAACGCGTACGGCCTACGAAGTGTCCGTGTCCCGATTGACCACGGACGGCGACGAGGCCAAGGACGAGCGGGAGTGGTATCATTATCTCGCCGTCAATTCGCAAGTAAATTAGGCGAATACATTGCAACTTAGAAGAGAACGTGCTATAATATCGGTATGCTGGAGTATACCGATATTTGTTTGAACGTAGAACGATTCCAAGAGATTTGCCGCGAGAGGCACGTCCTTTTGACGTTGGCCACCAAGACTATCCCCAAAGAAACGTTGGAAAAGTTGGCGGCGCAGTACGACCTCGTCTACGGCGAAAACCGCGTGCAGGAACTGACCGAAAAGTATTTCGCGGGGCCTACGTGGTATTTTATCGGCAGATTGCAACGCAACAAAGTCAAGTATTTGGTGGACAAGGTGTCTATGATCTGCTCGGTCGATTCGGTCGAGTTGGCGGAGGAGATCCAAAAGCGGTGCGCGGCCAAAGGCAAAGTGATGCCCGTGTTGGTCGAGATCAATTTGGGCGAAGCCCAAAAGGGCGGCGTGGAGGGAACGGCACTATCGGCTTTGCTCGACGAGATCGCGGCGATGCCCAATCTGCGGCTCGAGGGGTTGATGGCCGTTTTGCCGCGCGAAAACGCCGAGGACGCCGCTAAGCGTGCCGCCGAACTGTATCGTAAAGCAAAAGAACGCTACCCTATGACCTATTTGTCTATGGGAATGAGCGAGGATTATCAAATCGCCATAGAAGCGGGCGCCAATATGATTCGGTTAGGCAGCGCGGTCTTTGGCAAAAGGAGTTGACATGGCTATGAACAAAACGGATAAAAAGGTCACGCCCCTGTACGTAGAGAGCGTGGAGACCAACAACGCCGCCAGCAAGATGATCGTGATGAAGCCCAAGAATTTCGACGATATTCAGGCGCTGATTACCAATCTGGCGTCGGGGCAGTCGGTGATATTCAATCTGGACGAAGCGTCCAAAGACACCGCGCAACGTATGCTCGACTTTATGGCGGGCGCGGCGTTTGCGTTGGGCGGCAGTATGCAACGCATCGAAAACTCCATGTTCTTGGTGACGGCAAAGGGCGTGGGTATTCAGGTCAAATGATCGTTTTGCTCGTCGTAGAAGTACTTTTGTTCGGCGCGTTTCTCGCGTCCGACCTCGTTAGTAAGCATTTCGTGATGCCCTTTTTGGAGGCCAACGGCGATTACGTGCTGATCGACAAGGTCATTACCTTGACGCCCGCGTATAATACGGGCGCTGGGTTCAGTATGCTCTCGGGGAAGACGGGTTGGCTCATCGCCATCACCGTGGTGGGGTTGGCGCTCCTTTTGGCGTTCACCGTATACGCGCATCTCAAACTCAACACCAAGAAGAAAAGCACCAAGTTTTTGCTGGTGCTATTGATGATGATGCTCGCTGGCGGCGTGGGCAATCTGGTGGATAGGGTAGCCTACGGCTACGTGCGCGATTTTATCGACTACACCGTGGTGCAGACCTTGTTCCACCGCTCGTTCGCCATCTGCAACGTGGCGGATATATGGCTGACCGTCGGCATGATCTTGCTCATCGTGTACGTCATTTTCTTTTGGCGGGACAGCAACAAGAAGGATTACGTCGAGCCCGCCCCCGACCGCTATCAGGTGGAAACGGCCGAACGCCTTTTGTCCGTGGACAAAGAGCGCGAGGTGGATTTGCGCCAAGTCGCGTTCAAAGAGGATATAAAAGACGAGCACGCGGGCGAGGTCGCAAGCGGCACGGACGCCGAGGCCGCCGAGAAAAGTGCGGACGGCGAAGCGCAAAACGCGGAATCGAAGGAAGATATGGCAGGCGAGACTGCGAATGATAGAGGCACGACAGACGGGGAGGACGTCGGTAACGATGGCTGACCTCGTGGTCTTCGTGGTGGATAGCCCCGCGCGCTTGGACGCCGCCGTGGCCGCCTCCGTCGAGGACGTCACGCGGTCTTTGGCGCAAAAACTCATCGGTATGGGCAACGTGTCGGTCAACGGCAAGGTCGTTACGAAGAACGGGTACGCATTGTCGGCGAAGGACTCCGTGGCCGTGCAGACCGTAGATCCCGTCGAGTTGTCCGTCGCGCCCGAGGATATTCCCATTGATATCGTATACGAAGACGCCGATATGATCGTCGTCAACAAGCAACAGGGGCTTGTCGTGCATCCATCGGTCGGTACGCCGTCGGGCACATTGGTCAACGCTTTGATGAACGTGCGCGACCGCTTCAGCGGTATCAACGGCGTGGTGCGACCGGGCATCGTGCATCGGTTGGATAAGAATACGTCGGGACTATTGGTGGTGGCCAAGAACGACAAGGCGCATTTGTCCCTGGCCGAGCAGATCGCCACCAAAGAGGCCAAACGGTTTTATATGGCCTTGGTGGACGGCAATATCAAAGAGGACGAGGGCGTGATTTGTGAGCCCATCGCCCGCAATCCCAAAGACCGCAAGCAGATGGCCGTGGTCGAAGGGGGGAGAGAAGCCACTACGTTGTATACAGTGGTCGAACGCTTCGGACAGTACACGTTGGTGAAATTCGAGTTGAAAACGGGCAGAACGCACCAGATACGCGTGCACGCCAAGTACATTCACCACCCTGTAGTGGGCGACGACGTGTACGGCGGCAGCAATAAGTTCGGCCTGGCGGGGCAGCTGTTGACCGCGTATCGGCTGGAACTCGATCAACCCACCACGGGGGAGCGGTTGGCTTTCGAGATACCTTTGCCACCTTATTTTCTGGACGTTTTGGAAAAGTTGCGCAAGAATTGCAAGTAACGATATAAAATGTGCGTATGGGCGCGCGCATAGCGCACGCGCATGAGGCGTAGTCGGACGAGAATCGCTCACGTATTCGAAGACCTTATGGGGTTTATCCGTTTTAGTTATAGGATATTTTTGTGAGAATCGTAAAAATCGGTTGACACCCGTCGAGGGGTGTGTTAAGATAATGTCAGCATGAGTCTTTAAGTTGATGCGAGACGTCGACAAGGCAAGTAATATAAGGGTTATACTACGGTCTTGTCGCATGGCAAGGCCGTTTTTTTGTAGGATGAAGTTCAAGTCGGTGTTGATTGAGGAATCGGTGGTGATGCGCACGCTACTTAGGCTGTCCTTCGAGATAGTGGAACGTAGCGAGGATATCACCAACGTGGTGCTCATCGGCATCCGCACGAGGGGAGTGCCCTTGGCCGAAGTCATCCGCAAGAATATCGCCAACAACGCCGCGGTGGACGTACCCTTGGGAGAGTTGGACATCACCCTCTATCGCGACGATTTGAGCGCCATCGCCGAGTTGCCGATCGTCAACGGCACCAAGGTGGACTTCGATATCAACGGCAAGGACGTGGTGCTGGTGGACGACGTGGTGTACACGGGACGCACCGTCCGAGCCGCCATCGACGCTGTGTTTGCCTTGGGTAGGCCCAAGACCATTCGGCTGGCCGTATTGGTGGACAGAGGGCACCGCGAATTGCCCATTCGCGCCGACTTCGTGGGAAAGAACGTGCCGACTTCCAAGAAGGAAGTGGTGTGCGTTCATTGCACGTCGATAGACGGCAAGTGCGATGTGGAATTGTGCGAACTCGATTAACCTTCGGGTTATTAATATAGCAAAACTTTACAAAAGGAGATATTTTGTATGAAAATGATTTACAACGTCGAAGACAAGCCCGCATGGTCCAAACTGCTGGTTTTCGCCTTCCAACAAGTGCTCGCCATCATGGCCGCCACCATCGCGGTGCCCCATATCATCGGCTTGGATGCCCAAATCCCCGCGGCTATCTTGGGCGCCGGCGTCGGTACCATCGTGTACTTGCTCTTCACCCGTTTCAAGAGCCCCGTGTGCATCAGTAGCTCGTTCGCGTTCCTTAGTTCATTGTTTGTGGCGCTTACATTTGGTTACTGTGGAATCATCGTTGGTGGTATTTTGGCAGGTTTGGTGTACGTCATCATCGCCATTGTGATTCACTTTGTTGGGACTAAATGGGTTAGCAAATTGATGCCTCCCGTCATCATCGGACCCACCGTTGCACTTATCGGTTTGAGTTTGGCCGGTAATGCGGTTGGTGATTTTGTTAAGGCAAGTGCGAGCAGCATCAATGGCGCTTATAACTGGGTAAGCATTTTGTGCGCATTAGTAACCTTAATTACCATCATCGTTTGCTCCATTCAAAAGAAACGCAAAGGTTTGCGCCTCATCCCCTTCATCGTGGGTATCGGCGCCGGCTATCTGTGCGCGTTGATCTTCACCCTCATCGGCTACGGCGCTCACGCCGACTACTTGATGGTGCTCGATTGGAGTCCCTTGGTCAACAACTTCAGCCCCGTGAAATTCACCTCTTTCCTTGATTATCCTCACTTCGCGTTGGTAGAAGGAATTAAAGAGTTGGCTAATGGTACCGCTACTATGTCTTGGGCTGGTTTAGGTGAAATCGCCTTGGCCTTCATCCCTGTGGCACTAGTGGTCTTCGCCGAGCATATCGCCGACCACAAAAACCTCGGCTCCATCATCGAGCGCGACTTGGTTGAAGGCGAGCCCGGACTCGAGCGCACCCTCCTTGGTGACGGCGTCGGCTCCATCGCCGGTACCGTGTTCGGTATCTGCCCCAACACCACTTACGGTGAGTCCGTCGGTTGCGTGGCTATCACCCGCAACGCTTCCGTGCGTACCATCTTCGTGGCGGCTTGCATGTGCATCGTGCTCTCGTTCGTTAAACCCCTCATGGTCATTCTGCAAACCATCCCCAGCTGTGTCATGGGCGGCGTGTGCTTGACTCTGTACGGCTTCATCGCTGTCAGCGGTCTCAAGATGTTCAAAGACATCGACCTGGGCGAGAACAAGAACTTGTTCACCGTGTCTGCCATCCTCATCGCGGGTATCGGCGGCTTGTCCATCCAAATACCTTATGCTCTTATCAAAGCCAATGTTCCTACCATCGGTTACGATGCGGCTGGTAATGCAATTGAGTTGTATGATTCTAACGGCAATCAATTGTTCGACGCGCTCGCAGGTCAACCTGCAAAGGTTATTACCGTAACTTCGATTGCAACCGCGTTGATACTCGGTATCTGTATTTACGCTATCTGCAACTTCATCGAGAAGAAGCAAAAGGATATCCCCGATGACGGCGAGGCCGAAAGCTTGATGGCCGCTCCCATCGAGTCGGGCAGCACCTACGAAGTAGGCGGCGAAGAAACCGTCGAAACGGTCGAAACCACCGACGGCGACAACGAGTAAACGATATAGAGCATATATATCCGCAAAAAAAGATTAAGTCCGTGCTTCGGTACGGACTTTTCTTCGGTCAAGGAAAAACGATTGAGATCATTCCTTTGAGCGCAGTCGAAACGGTACGAGCGGGAAGAGAAAATTATTTTGTAAAATCGTCGCGTATAGGCAAAGCGTTAGAAGACATACTACGGGTATGGAAAACGCATCCAGAGAAAGTTTTATTCATAGCAACCGAATGCCCATCTTGATTGTCGGCATTCTCATGACGATAGTTTCGGTCATTTTGTTCGCCATCGGTTATGCGACCGAGGCTAGACCGGGACTGTGGATCGCCTCGGTGGTGATAGGCGTCATCGCCAGCATTATGCTGATGGTGGCTACCTACGCCTCGGGCGGCGCGTATCGCGTGCTGGGTATGGTGTTTTTGACCATTCAAGTGGTGTTCATCACCATTATGGCGACGATGTACTTCGGCGGCATAGGCTGGGAAGGCGTAGGTCGCGGCGTAGAAGGCAGAATGTAGCGATACCGAACGAAAAAAGAGACGGCAGGAGTTGCCGTCTCTTTTTGGTTGCGAATACTTACGCGTGATACAAGCGGTCGGTCTCGTACTTGGGCTCGCAGGTGAGGTTGATGCCCAAATTCTTGAAGGTCTTGACGTCGGAAGAACTGACGATGACTGAGCAATGCGCCTCGCACCCTTTGAGTTTGTCGAGTTGCTTCAACGCGTGCTTGGCCACGGGGTTGGTCGCCGCGCAGATGGCAAGTGCCATCAGCACCTCTTTGGCGTGCAGGCGGGGGTTTTTGGATCCGAAGCTGTTGACTTTGAGGGCTTGCATGGGTTGAATGACGATCTCGGAGATGATATCCTGGTCGTCGGGAATGCGCGCCAACTTTTTGAGCGCGTTCATCAAAATGCCCGCGCAAGCGCCCATATAGTCGCTGGTACGCCCCACGACGATGGTGCCGTCGGGCATAAGAAGAGAAGCGGCGGGCGCACCCGTTTCTGCTTCGCGTGCGAGGGCAGGGGCGACGACCACGCGGTCGGAAGTGGAGACTTGGAGCGTCTTCATCAATAGCTCCAACTTGCCCACGACGGTAGAGGGACAGCGGCCGAGTTTGCAGTCGACCATACCTTGGTAGTAGCGGCGAATGACCTCTTGCGTGGCGGCCTCGCATACGACTTCGTCGTTGGAAATGCAGTAGCCCGCCATATTGACGCCCATATCGGTGGGGGACTCGTAGGGGCTCTTGCCGTAGATCTGCTCAAACATACTGCGCAACACGGGGAAAATCTCTATGTCGCGGTTGTAGTTGACCGCCAATTCGCCCTTGGCTTCCAAATGGAAGGGGTCGATCATATTGACGTCGTTGAGGTCGGCCGTCGCCGCCTCGTAGGCCACGTTGACGGGATGCTTGAGAGGCAGATTCCAGATGGGGAAGGTCTCGAACTTGGCATAGCCCGATTTGACGCCGCGGCAGTTGTCGTGATAGATATTGGATAGGCAAGTGGCCATCTTGCCGCTGCCGGGGCCGGGCGCGGTGACGACGATGAGGGGGCGGGTGGTCTCGATATAATCGTTGCGGCCGAAGCCTTCCTCGCTGACGATATTGACTATGTCGTGCGGGTAGCCCGCGATGCTGTAGTGGTGATAGACCTTGATATTCTGCGCCAACACTTTGCGCTCGAAGTTGACCGCCTTGCGCTGCTCGTTGTAGCGGGTGAGCACCACGCTGCCTACGTACAGACCGACCTCGCGGAATTGGTCGATGAGCCGCAGTACGTCAAGATCGTAGGTGATGCCGTAATCGCCGCGTATTTTGTTGCGCTCGATATCGTCAGCGTTGATGGCGATGACGATCTCGGACTGATCTTTGAGTTGCAAGAGCATTTGCAGTTTGCTGTCGGGCTTGAAGCCGGGCAACACGCGCGAGGCGTGGTAGTCGTCGAACAGTTTGCCGCCGAATTCCAAATACAATTTGGAGCCGAACAGGCTGATGCGCTCGCGGATGTGTTGAGATTGCATATCCAAATACTTTTGATTGTCAAATCCTTTTTTCATAAGTTTACCTCGTTGCGTTCGATGGTAGTTTTTTGCGATATAAAATACAGTCTTAATTATATATTCTTTTAGATACGAATGTCAATTTTTGTTTGAAAAACCATATATTATTATTGATGATAACGCCTTGGAAAAATACTTATAACACAAAATATGATGGTGTTGACCACAATATATGGTGCCTATGATCGCAATTAACGGATACGGACGAATGGGGAAACTCGTGGCCGAGGAGATCGGCGAACGAGTGGTCGTGATAGACCCGAACGTCGCCGGGCGCCCAGACGGGAATGTATATGTACGTAACGTACAGTTGTTGACCAAAACGCCCGAAGTCATCATAGATTTTTCGTGCAGCGCGGCGCTCGAAGGGGTGCTGGCGTACGCCGTGGCGCATCGCGTGCCCTTGGTCGTCGCTACGACGGGGCACACGCCCGAGCAAAGGGCGCGGATAGCCGCGGCAGCCGAATATATTCCCGTCTTTTTCAGCGCCAACACGGCCTACGGAATGGTCGTATTGCTGTCCGCCTGCGTTCGCGTCGCCAAAGCCTTGCCGAAGGCGAGGGTGAGCGTGCACGAAATACACCGAGCGGGCAAGGCGGACGCGCCGTCGGGTACGGCCGTAATGTTGGCCGAAGCCTTGTGTCGCGCGCTCGGCAGAGCGGGGTGGTCGATGGACGAGATGGGGGACGACTACGTCCGCGTGACCTACGAACGCACGGGCGACGTGGTGGGCGTGCACGAGGTGGCGTTCGATACGGGTTGCGAACGAATAGTCTTGATGCACGAGGCGAAAGACAGGCGCGTATTCGCCAAAGGCGCGTTGTTGGCGGCGCGTTTCGTCCTGCGGCAGTCGAACGGCTTGTACGGCGTAGAGGCGTTGGGGGAGGCGTATGCGATTCGTCAAGATTGAGGCCGCCGGCAACGATTATATATATGTCGATTTGACCGAAAGTTCTGCGTGTGCGTTCGTGCCGCCCGCCTGCGCTTGGGTGCGCGGCATTTGCGACAGGCACTTCGGCGTGGGCGCGGACGGCGTGGTGTACGTTCTACGCGAAAATAACGCGTATCGTATGATCATTTATAACGCCGACGGATCGCGCGCGCGGATTTGCGGCAACGCGTTGCGCAGTATAGCGTACTATCTGGACGTGCGGTACCGTGTGGGTTTTCCGCTATCCGTGAATACGGATAGCGGCGTTTCGCGATTGGAGAAGACGAACGATGGGTACGCCGTGGATTTGGGCGTCGCCGCGTTGGTCGGTATGGGCAGCGTGGACGAACTTGCGTACAGCATTATTGACGTCGGCAATCTGCACGCCGTGTGTATGACGGACGAAGAGCGTTTGACCGTATGCGCGGAAAAAATACGCACCGCGTTGCCCGACAAAGCGCTCAACGTGGAGACCTACCGAGTGGGCGCGGACGGCGAGATTTCAATGGCGGTCGATGAGTACGGCACGGGTAGGACGTTGGCTTGCGGGAGCGGCGCTTGCGCCGTGTGCTACGACGCGTGTCTGCGCGGATTGCGCACCTACGGATTGGAGACTGTCGTGCGCATGGCGGGCGGCACGGTGCGCGTGTCGTGCGGCAAAGAAGGCGGGGTGCGCTTGATGGGGAGTGCGCGTATCGTGTTTTTGGGGGATTACGATGATTGACAATGAGTATCTATTGGACGACCGAAGGTATCTGTTTCGGCAAATGGCGGACACTTTGCGTGCGTTCGTGCGCGAAAACCCCGATGCGGATTTGCTCAATATGGGCGTGGGCGACGTCGTGATGCCCGTCGCGCCCGTCGTAGCGTACGCTATCCGGCAGGCGAGTTACGATTTGCAGTCGCAACTGTCCTTTCGCGGCTATCCGCCCACGGAAGGTTACGACTTCGCACGAGAGGCCGTGCGCCGGTATTATGCCGATATGGGTGCGGCCGTACGGACGGAAGATATTTGCATCGGCGCGGGCGCAAAGGACGAATTGAGCGTATGGAATAGGGTGATCGACGCGGATATACCCGCCCTGATCGTTGCGCCCGCCTATCCCGTGTACGTGGATAACGCGCGGTTGGTCGGCAGACGGGTGCGCTTCGTGCAGGCGGCGGCGGACGACTATCCCGTGCCCGATGGGGTGGATCGTAGACCTTATCTCATCTATTTGTGCTCGCCCAACAACCCGATGGGGCAGACCTATCCCGCGGACGTTTTGCGACGGTGGGTGCAATATGCGCGCGAGAGCAATTCGATAATCCTATTCGACGCCGCTTATGCGGCGTTTGCTTACCCGTATACGATAACGTCGATAGAGGGTGCGGCCGAAACCTGCGTGGAAATAGGTACCTTGTCCAAGTGCGCTTCGTTCAGCGGTTTGCGCTTCGGGTGGAGTATTATCGGGGAAAAACTGCTCGGCGGAACGGCCCGCAAAGCGTATTTGAAATATAAATCGACCGCCACCAACGGCGTGTCCTACGTGGTGCAACGCGCCGCGGAAAGCGCCTTGTCGGGGGAGGGCGTGCGATATGCGAAGGGGTTGATAGGCGGGTATAAGTATTCGGCGAAAATCATCGCGCAAGCCTTGCAACGCGAGGGGTACGACTGCCGAACGGGGGCGTATCTGTGGTTGAAGTTGCCCGAAAAAACAGAAAATCCGTTCGAGTATTTTCTGCAAAAATCGCGTGTCGTCGTGACGGACGGCGCGGGATTCGGCAAAGGGGGCGACGGGTACGTCAGATTGAGCGTGTTTTCGGTGGGCGGGCGCGAAGAGGAAGCCGCCGCCAGGCTGCTGACGGCACTACGCGGGATTCAGCCGAGATAGGCGAAGTAGAGGATGAGAACGGCGGCGGCGGTCGTCAACAAATTGGTGAGCAAGTTGACGTTGCCGTTGGTAAAAATCTTCGCGCCGCTATGGCGTACGGTGGGGCGCGAACAATGCGCCGTGCATTCGCAGACGGCGCCGCATACCGTGCATCGTTGCTTGTACTGAACGGTCGCGCCGAAGACGCTGTCGAGTAGCATACCCAAGAAGGGCAGTAGCGCGACGGGAATGAGGTAGTAGTGCCAACCGAACACGAAGCCGCAGGGGAGGGCGCCGAGCATACTGACGGCGAGCGCGCCGAGGGTGCCCACAAGGCTGACGCCGCCCGACAATCCTTTTTCGATGGGTGTGTGGCGGACGATATCGTACACCTTGACGGCGTAGGCGTTGCCCAATACGCCCGCGAAACTATCGGTCAGCCCCTGCGTGATCGACACCGCGTAGGCGATCAAAAGGAAGTCGCGTCGGGTGAAGTAGTAGGCGAGGATAAGACCGAACGCCCACAAACCGTTCTGGACGATTTGCACGACCTTGCGCGTTTCTTTGAAACGCGAGCATTTGATCAGGTGTTCGGCGAGGTAGATAACGCCGTAGGCCGCGATGACGAAAACAAAGGCGAACCAGCCGCCGAGAATGCCGCATAAGGCGAGCATACAGCCCGCCGCGATGGACGCGGGCAGGGAAAAAGAGCGGGTGTTGACCGTGACGCCGCCCAAGACGAACCCGACGTAGCACATCAGTATGATTTGTATAGTTTCGGGCGCGAGGTATAAAGCGAAACTCCATAGGAAACACCACAGACACACGAAGAGATTGTCCGTGCCTTTGTTGGAGACGACTTCGGTGAGGGCGGTGACGACCGAGAGCGCCACGATATATTCCAAGTGATAGGGCAAGCCGAGCAGGGGGAAAAGCGCAAGTTGCGCCAAAAGGGAGAACAAAAAGCAACCCGTCACGCCCCAAAGCGTCTTGCGGAAAACGGCGATTTTCGGCTTGAGATATTGCCCCATCAAAGCGGCTGCCGCGTCGCCGAAGGAAAGACAAAATACCGCAATGCCGAAGGGGAGCATAAATCGACTGTCGCAAGCGACCGCTACGCTCATGGCGGTCATGGCGATAGCGTAGAATATCGTGCCCAAGTGGTTGCCGCTGTCGCGCTCGATGCTCTTGAAAATCTTGAACCGATAGGATAGGGCGTTGACGAGGACGAAACTCGCGGGAATGACGACGATTTGCCAAGTGTCCGCGAAGCAGTAATACAAAACGAGCCATTCCAGCCCGATAAGACAATGCAAAACTTTGCGCAACACTTCGCGCGAAATGCGGGTGAGCCTTGATAATAATTCGGCGATGCCGATGAGCATCGCCAAATATCCGTAACCTATCAAATAGCCCCAATAATTCATAGGTCAAATATTGCCCGCGAAGAAATCATTCATGAAGGATATGATTTTGGCGTTAGCCTCTTGGGCGGCCTGACTCTTCCAGGTGAGGGAGAAGGTGTGATTGTCATTGAATTCGGTAGAGCCGTACATATCGTGGTAGACGCCGTATTCGGTCAGTTTTTCGCTGAGACGGTCGTGCTGTCCGCCGCAGAAGAAATCCTGCCCCGCGTACACGATGAGACACTTGGGGAAGCGCTCGTCCACGTAATCCACGGGCGCAACCTTGTCCAAATAGGGATATTCGTTGATTTTCTTGACAGGAACGCCCGTAAAGTCGATGCACACGCCGTTGGTGAGGTTGAAGAGCACTTTTTGTTGCAAGGCGCTCATCACGTCGTAGATGCCGCAGTTGAATACGGCGGCCGAAATGCGGCCTTTCATTTGACCGACCACTTCTTGCAAAGCGTCGCTGTTTTGGACGACGGAGAGATAGGCCGAGTAGTAGCCGCCCGCCGAGTCGCCCGTGACGAGGATGCGGTCGGTGTCGAGATTGTATTTGTCGGCGTTGTCGATAATCCAATTGAACGCCGACACCAAGTGCTTGGCAGGCTCGGGGAAGACGTACTTTTGACCGAGGCCGTAGTTGGTGTTGACGACGAACGCGCCCGTTTCTTTGGCGAACCATTCGCTGAGAACGCGACGATATTTTTTGTCGCCCGCCGAAAAACCGCCGCCGTGAATCTCCATAATGACGGGGTATTTGGCGCCGTCTTCTTTGGGAACGACGTACGTGTCCAATTTCATGTCGGGATAGCGCTCGTCAAAGACGATATCCTTGGTGGCTACCACGGTATCGCCGTATAACTTGTGTAATTTGCCGGGATTTTGCTGGGGATTGAAGACGTAGTCGATGATTTTGAAGACGAATTTGGCGAAAGTCATGGTTGTTCTCCTCGCGTAATGAATTTTGCGTATTAATTATATACCAACGCAAAAGTCGTAGTCAATACAAAATCGCAGATACGCGATAACATTTTGTTAAGGAAAAAAATTGGGCTTGGGCGACGAAAATCTTTCGCTTTTTATAGACATTGTTCGGCGTTATTTGATATAATAAAAAAGCGGTGTATTTTCGTTGCGCTTTGCGCGCAAGGCGCACCGCGGAGTCCAATCGAGTATTGCGCCGTATTCGATTGAAAACGAGGCGTTTCGACAAGGTAATTCCCGAGGTGGACCATGCTGCAACTCAAAAATATCGTCAAAGATTATAGCGTATCGGGTGGCACCGTGCACGCGCTGCGCGACCTGTCCGTGACGTTTCGCCCCAACGAATTCGTCTCTATTCTCGGCCCGTCCGGTTGCGGCAAAACCACTTTGTTGAATATCATCGGCGGACTCGACAAGGCTACGGGCGGCGACCTCGTCATCAATGGTATCCACACCGCGCATTTCGATGACAAAGATTGGGACAGTTATCGCAACCATACCATCGGTTTCGTCTTCCAAAGTTACAATCTCATATCCCACCTCAACGTGGTAGGCAACGTCGAATTGGCGCTCACCTTGTCGGGATACGGCAAAAAAGAGCGCAAAGAAAAGGCGTTGGCGGCTTTGGCCAAAGTGGGACTTTCGGGCGAGGCGTACAAGCGCCCCAACCAACTGTCGGGCGGTCAGCAACAGCGCGTCGCCATCGCGCGCGCCATCGTCAACGATCCTTCCATCATTCTCGCGGACGAGCCGACGGGCGCGTTGGACAGCGAGACGAGCGTATCGGTGATGGAATTGTTGAAGGAAATCGCTCAAGATCGGTTGGTCGTGATGGTCACGCACAACCCCGACCTCGCCGAAAAATACAGCACGCGTATCATCAATTTGTTCGACGGGCAAAAGGTGGGCGATACCAATCCGTACGAGCCAACGGCGGAGGAACTCGACGCCGAACGCGAAGCGGCGGGCGAGCGCGCGTTGATGCGCCAAACGGGCAAGCGTAAACGCAAAAACCGCCGCGTGATGGGGCGTACCAATATGTCCATCTGGACGGCAATGACTTTGTCATTGCGCAACTTGTTTTCCAAACGCGGGCGCACGACTATGGTGTCGGTGGCCGGCAGTATCGGCATCATCGGCATCGCGCTTATTTTGAGTTTGTCGCAGGGATTGACCGATTTTATCAAAATCTTCGAGGAGAATACGCTGTCGAGTTATCCCATATCCCTCACCATGCAGACGGCCAATATGACCGATATCATGTCGACGTATATGGGCACGGGCACCGAGGGCGCGGAACGCTATCCCGAAGTGGACTTGGAGAACGACGTCAACACCAACGTGGGCGTGACGCCTATGATGTTCCAAATGATCGACAGCATTTCGAAGGGCGTATATTACAACGACCTCGCCGCGTTCAAAAAGCACCTCGACGCCAATCGGGACGTCGACCCGAAAGAGGGGGGCATCAAGGGACTGTATCAGGCTATACAATATACGTTCGGCGTCAACGTCAATATCTACGGCAGCGACGAAACGAGTCAAGGCTATACGCAACTCAACCCCATAAGCGGATTGAGCCTGGATTGGGACTTTTGGAGCGTGATGAATAGCCTGCAAAACGACGAGAACGGCACGTTCAACTCGGATGGTATCCGCGAGGCTACGCCCCAACTGTTGCAGATGATGAGCGCCGTCGATTCGCTGCAAGGCTACGGCTCGGTGCTGAGCGGTATGCTGTCCTTCAATATGTGGCAGGAGATGATAGACAATCCCGAGTATATCCTTTCGCAATACGACGTGATCTGCGGCGAATTGAACGAGGATCCTTACGGCGTGGTGTTGGTGACCGACCGTTACGACAATATCCCCGACGTAACGCTGTTTAGCCTGAACTATCTCGACCAATCTCACCTTATCAAGTATTTCCTTTCGACGATGAAGGACTCCAACGGCAATCCGCTGTACGAGGCCACCAAACCCATCGTGCCCGAAAAGGTGGATTTTAACGAGTTGATGACCAAGGAATACAAGTTGACCATCGACCCCGATTATTACGGCAAGACCTACGAGGAAGGGACGGTGTACGCCAACCATCACGACGACAAAGACTATATGCTGGAGTTGCTGTCCACCGCACAAACGCTGCATATACAAGCCATATTGCGCCCCAAAAAAGGCGCGACGGGCGGTATGCTCACGGCGGGCGGCGTGTACTATAAGCACGCGTTGGTGCAAACGGTCTGCAACCAAGTGGACGCGCACCCGTTGGTGACGGCCCAAAAGGCCAACCCCACCGTCAACGTGCTCAACGGCGGCGCCGAGTTCGACGCGTCGCAGGGCGAGTCGTATCAAGATAACCTGAGCAAGTTGGGCGTGGCGAACGAAGAACAACCTTCGGCCATCTTTATCTATCCCGCTGGATTCAAGGAGAAAGAGAAGTTGACGGCCTTTATCGAGGCTTACAACCAAGATAAGGCGGACAAGGTGAAGGCGTTGCGCACCTTGGCGGACGAGGCCGAGGCAGAGGGCGACCTCGTGGCGGCCGCGGATTATCGCCAAAAAGCGGACAAACAGGAAGCGATGATCGTGCGCTACACCGACGTGATCGGCAGCATCATCTCCACCATGTCCACCATCATCGACAGTATCACCTACGTGTTGATCGCCTTCGTGTCCATTTCGTTGCTCGTTTCGTCCATTATGATCGGTATCATCACGACCATCAGCGTGCTCGAACGCACCAAGGAAATCGGCGTTTTGCGCGCCATCGGCGCGTCCAAGACGGACGTAATGAGCATCTTTATCGCCGAAACCGTGCTTATCGGTCTGTTCGCGGGCTTATTGGGCGTCATATTTACGGCCATCATCAACTTCCCCATATCGGCCATCGTTGGCGTGTTGACCGGCCCGATGGTCAAGATCGTGGCGCGCTTGCCCTTGTGGGGCGGCTTGGCGTTGGTGGGCGTGAGCGTGGTGCTGACCTTGATCGCCGGTCTTATCCCCGCGGGAAGCGCCGCGAAGAAAGACCCCGTGGTCGCATTGCGAAGCGAGTAGCGGCGAATCATTGCGGAAAAGCGTCGAGTGTTGTCGTAAAACGCGCCCGACGCTTTTTTGGTTGCATTGCGGAGAGATATGTGGTACACTATCGTCGTACGCCTCGGCTTAGTCGACGGTATCTTTCGGAGTAACGTATGTTTGGATATGATAGAGTTTGGTATTACGGATTGACCGTATTTTTGATTTTCATAGCGCTCAACTTGCTGACATGGGCGTTGCGCAACAAGCCTCGGACGAGTTATGCCGCCGCGTGGCTCATCGCCGCCTATCTGTTTGTGGACAAAGTGATGGTGTACGTGCAGGCGCAAGCCCTCGGAGAGCACATGAACTTTCCCGTCGAGTTTTCCACGCTCAGTTATTTCGTCTATGCCGTGTCCGTCTTGTTTTTCGGCAAAAAAGGCTCGCAATACGGCGTGTTTACCGCCATTTTGGCGGGGCTCGTGTATTCGGCGGCGTCTTGGTTTTCTCCCTCGAACTTCGCGGGAGAGGAAGGTATGCGCTATATTTTCAACTCCGCCGTTATCAATCATCATTTGATGTATTTGGGCGGTATGCTCATGGCGGCGAATTGTCGCTATTATCCCGTGCGCAAGTGCTGGTGGCAGTTGCCGTTGGGGGTAGGTATTTTCGTCGCGTATTCTTGGACGATACACACCTGCACCCCGTATTCCGGCGTGATGGGCAAGCCCTTGATTATTCGCATAACGGACGGGGATATATTGCTCAAAGTCTTCCCTGCCGAAAAGATCAACGTGGGTTATACCATCGTGTATTATATCTTCGCGGTTGGGGTGTTGCTCGCCATCATGGCGGGGTTTTATTGGCTGAATTATCTCTCGATGAAGCGCCGTGCCAAAAAGGGGCTGCCGCTCGATTATTACGCGTCCGATTGGCATATCCTGACCGACGTGCCGTCCGAATGGCGCAGAAAATCCGCGCAATAAAAAATACCGCCTTAGGCGGTATTTATTTTTATATAATCCGTATTATTTATTCATCGCGTCGTCGAACATTTGGACGAGGGCTGTGATGGAGAGGTTGATGTCGTAGTCCTTGCCAAGGCCGACGTATTTGGCCGCTTCCCGTTGGCGTTCTTCGTCGTGCGTGAGCCAATAGTCCAAGCACTTGGCCAAGGCGCGGGCGTCGTGCGCGGGATAGGTGCAACTGTTGCTCAAGGCGAATTGGGACGTGGCGGTCAGTTTGCCTCGGGCGATGATGGGCATGAGCCCCGTTTGGATGGCTTCCATACAACTAAGCCCCTCCACCTCGATAGACGCGCAATGTACGTACACATCCGAGCCGACCGACAAGGCCTGCAATTCGGGCAGGTTGAAGAAGCCGAATCGCGGCATATAGGTAAGCCTACGGCTGTGAATGAGCTTGCACGCTTTCTCGAACAACTGCGACTCCTTGGGGCCGCGCCCCGCGAAGACGAGTTGGATATCCTTGGCCGTCTTGGCGTATTTCATGGCGCGGAGCAGGGTGATATAGTCCTTTTCCGCCGAAAGGCGACCGATGGCGAGCACTTGGTATTTGGCGTCCGATATGCGCTTGCCCTTGTCGGTTGTGCGGTCGGGGTGATAGAGTTCCTCGAGCACGAGGCCGTTGGATATGACGCGTAGTTCGGATTTGAAACGCCATCTGGTGAGGCGGTCTTTGACGTTTTGGGTGGGGCACTGTACGATGGCGCATTTGTCGTATATCATCTCTTTCCATATACGCAGGGTGCTGTCGTTGAAAGAGTGGCTCTTCTCCAGCCCGCCCGAGGCAAAGAGGTTTTCGGGGTGCAGGTGGTAGGTCGCGGTCAGCGCAACGCCCTGTTTAAGGGCCTCGCACGCCGCGAGATATTGGATCTCGAACGGCTCTTCGAGGTGCACCACGTCCGCCCATTGCACGGCTTCGCGAATGACCTTGCGGTCGGCCTCGGCGAATTGGTAGCCTTGTTTTTTGCAAAACCAGTCGATGATGAGAATGTTTTGGTTGCGCAAGGCAAATTTGGGCTGTTCGCCGTTGGGGTCGGGATTCTCGCCCGACAGCGCTTCCACTTCCAACCCCGCTTCGCGCAGTTTTTTGATGGTGCGGCGTGCGCTGGCGCAAAGTCCGTTGCCTTGGGTGTAGAGGTTGTTGATAACGAATAAAACTTTCATAGTATCTCCAATGTTAGTATTATTAGCCGCAGATATTGTATCACATTTTTACCGCGCAGTAAATCATTTTGACAAAGATAGGGGATTTTTGCCGCGTTTGCCCGTTCGGTTCGGTCGATTTGTGCAAATTGTTGCAATATTATACAAATATGCACTGTATATGCAATACATAGCGAAAAATATTCGATATTTTGTATAAATCGTTTGACGGAAAGAGGGTAGGGCGCGTATAATGAAAACACCATCTAAAGGGAGAAGACAATAATGAAGAAAGAAAACGTCAAAAAAGTAGTGCTCGCCTATTCGGGCGGATTGGATACCTCGATCATCATTCCTTGGCTCAAGGAAAACTATAACGGCTGTGAAGTGATTGCCGTCGCCGCCAACGTCGGGCAGGCCGACGAGTTGGACGGGTTGGAGGCAAAGGCCATCAAAACGGGTGCTTCCAAATTGTATATACTCGATCTGACGGACGACTACGTCGACAATTATATTATGCCTTGTTTGAAAGCGGGCGCCGAGTACGAAGGCTATCTGTTGGGCACGTCGCACGCGAGACCGTGCATCGCTAAGGCTTTGGTGGAGATTGCCCAAAAAGAGGGCGCGGACGCCATTTGCCACGGGTGCACGGGCAAGGGCAACGACCAAGTGCGCTTTGAGTTGTCTATCAAGCACTTCGCGCCTATGATGCCCATTATTGCGCCCTGGCGCGAGTGGAGTATCAAGTCGAGAGAGGAAGAAATCGAGTACGCCGAAGCGCACGATATTCCCCTCAAAATCAGCAGGGAGACCAATTACAGCAAGGATAAGAACTTGTGGCACTTGTCGCACGAGGGGTTGGATCTGGAATATCCATCGCTCGAGCCGCAATACGAGAAGAAGGGCTTTTTGGAAATGAGCGTTTCGCCGATCGACGCGCCCGACGCGCCTACCTATATCGAATTATCCTTTGAGAAGGGCGTTCCCGTGGCGTTGAACGGGCAGAAATCGAGCGCGAAAGAGATCATTCTCCAACTCAACGAGTTGGGCGGCAAGAACGGCATCGGTCTGTTGGATTTGGTGGAGAACCGCTTGGTCGGCATGAAGTCGCGCGGTGTGTACGAGACGCCCGCAGGCACCATACTGTACAAGGCGCACCAAGCGTTGGAGACCATTTGTTTGGACAAAATGACTATGCACGAAAAGCAGAAAATCGCCATCACCTACGGTGAATTGGTGTACAACGGGCAATGGTTTACTCCGTTGCGCGAGGCGTTGGCCGCGTTCGTGGATAAGACGCAGGAGACAGTGACGGGCACGGTGAAACTCAAATTGTACAAAGGCAACGTGATTTTGGCGGGGTTGACGAGCCCCTATTCGCTGTATAGCGAAGATATCGCCACCTTTGGCGAAAGCGACTACAATCAAAAGGATTCGGAAGGCTTCATCAATTTGTTCGGTTTGCCTATCAAGGTGGCCGCGATGGTGAAGAAAGCCGCGGAGTAGGTCATGGCAAAGTTGTGGGAAGGCCGCACGGACGGTCATATAGACCAAGCGGCAGAGCGTTTCAACGCGTCTATTTCGTTCGATTGCCGTCTGTATCGGGAAGATATCACGGGTAGCATCGCGCACGCGGAGATGCTCGCGAAGGTCGGCATTTTGGAGAAGGGCGAGGCCGAGACCATTTGCGAAGCCTTGCGGCAAATTCTTCGCGAGTTGGACGGCGGCATTTTGGTCGTCGACGCGTCGGCGGAAGATGTCCATACGTTCGTCGAGGAGACCTTGACCGCCCGCATAGGCGATCTCGGCAAAAAACTGCACACGGCGAGAAGCCGCAACGATCAAGTGGCTCTCGATATGCGCTTGTACGCGCGTAAAGCGTGCGGTGACCTACAAAACGGGCTGAAAAAATTGATAGAAGCCGTGGTCGATCAAGCGGAGCGATGCAAGGGGGCTATCGTCAGCGGCTATACGCATTTGCAACGCGCTCAACCCATTACGTTCGGGCACCAACTGATGGCCTACGCGATGATGTTTTTGCGCGACGTAGACCGCATAGGCGATTGCGCCGAGCGGCTGGATTGTTCGCCCATCGGCGCTTGTGCCTTGGCGGGTACCACCTATCCCATCGATCGCGGGTACGAGGCGGGGCTGTTGGGTTTCGGCGCTGTGGCCGCCAATAGCATTGACGCGGTCTCGGACAGGGATTATTTGGTGGAATTGTTGGCCGATTTGTCCCTCGTGATGACGCATTTGTCGCGCTTTGCCGAGGAAATCATACTTTGGTCGAGTTGGGAATTCGGCTATATCAAATTGTCCGACGCATACACGACCGGCTCGTCGATCATGCCCCAAAAGAAAAACGCGGATATAGCCGAATTGACACGCGGCAAGACGGGCAGAGTGTACGGGGATCTGGTGAGTATGCTCACCGTGCTCAAAGGCTTGCCCTTGGCGTACAACAAGGATATGCAAGAGGACAAAGAATGCGTCTTCGACGCCGTGGATACCGTAGAGGCGTGCCTCGAGGTATTCGCGCCCATGGTCGCCACGTTCGAGGCCGATACGGACGCTATGCTCAAGGCCGCCAAGCGCGGCTTTATCAACGCGACGGACGTGGCCGATTATCTGACAAAGAAGGGCGTTCCTTTCCGCGCGGCGTACCACGTCGTCGGACAAATCGTCAATTTGTGCGTCAAGGAAAACAAGACGCTGGAAGATTTGCCACTCGAGATTTATAAATCTTTCGACAAATTGTTCGAGGCAGATATTTACGAGGAGATTGCGTTGGAGAATTGCGTCAACAGGCGCATATCCGAGGGCGGCACGAGTGTGGCCTCTGTCGAAAAACAAATCGCTTACGTCAAAGAAAGACTGAATACACTTTGATAGTGATAAACACGCTGTTTGCGAATTATGTACAAAATATACAGTACATAACGTATGGCGTGTTATTTCGTTAGTTTTTCCAGATGAAATTGGATTTGAGCATTTCGCCGTTGTCGACGACGACGTCTTGGCCCGTCATGCTTTTGTTGATGACGGCGATGAAGTACACCCATTCGGCGATTTCGCGTTCGGACGCCCACTTGCCGAGCAAACTCTCGGCCAAGGCCGCCTCGAAGAGGGCGGGATCGTCTATGACGGGGGCGTTGCTTTGCGTCAGTACGCCGCCCGGCGAGAGGCTGTTGGCGGTGGCGCCGTATTTTGCCAACCGAAGCGCCGCGTTTTTGGTGTAGGTGACCACGCCTCCTTTGGAGGCGGAGTATTGCGGAAACTCGGATCCGTTGGTGGCGGAGGCCGAGGCTATGGTGACGAGCGCTTTGATATGGGGCTGTACGGCGTAGGTCTCGATGGCGTTGATGGTGCCCTTGAGGTTGACGTCGATCGCGTCCTCGTCGGGGAGTTGCACGCCGGCGGCCGTGACGAGAATCTCCACGCCGTCTACGGCGGGTAGGGGATCGCGTACGTCGGCGAGAATATGCGAATAATCGGCGTCGCGAATGGCGGCGGGCAGTATATCCAACCCGACGACTTCGTGCCCTTTTTCGAGGAATAGAATTGCGGTCGCTTTGCCGATGCCGCTACTTGCACCCGTGATTAAGACTTTCATTTGTAGTTCTCCTTGCACCAATCGATATATGCCTGCCCGACGCTTTCGTCTTCCATCTTCTTGACGATGCGGTAGCCGATGGGAGAGAAAACGACCTCAAACAGCAATTCGGCCACGGCGCCCGTGACGGCGCACGTCAGACATTGCACGATGCTCCAGCCGAAGAAATGCAGGCTGACGATGAGCGCGAAGAGCAGATTGTCGACGAATTGCGCGATGAACGTAGATACGTAACTGCTCACCGAAAACGCCACGAAATTGTGGTTTTTGAAGGCGCGATTGATGACGAAATGCAGAATATTGTTGAGGATCGCCGAGGAAATGAACGCAACCGAACTGCCCAATATGACGAACCAAGAGGAAGCGATGGTGGCGTCTATTGAAGCGTTGATGACGCCTTCCGACCCTTCGACGTAACTTTGCGACCAAGTGCCGGGGATATAGGAGATGGCAAACAGAAGCAACGCGACGGTCAAATTGATGATCAACGCCCCGACGGACAGCATATTGCCCGCGCGTACGCCGAAGCGGCGCGTGACGATGTCCATCACCAAGAAGCAGATCCAAGAGAAGAGAATGCCGCAGTCCAAGGCAAGCCAGTCGACGCCCAAATCGATGCTCTTGTTGGCGAGCAAATTCATGCAGACGACGGATACGGCAAGCAGGGCAAACAAATAGGCGGGTACGTTGCGTAGTAAAAGGGAAAAATCCGTAAATAAGCGCTTGATTTTAGTCAAAATATTGACCTCCTTGTTTTTTATTAAAGATGGTTAGGCAAGGAACATCTTTATTGTATTGTAACACGGCGAGGACGTAAAGGCAATTGATTTTTAGCATATAAAAATGTAAAAGTGGCAAGTATACGTTATGTACTGTACATTTTGTATCGTGATAACGAGTAAAACAGTAGAAGATATACGTAACGTATAGTATTGACAAAATATATACGTTTTGTATAGGAGTTCCTATGTATATACGTTTTGTGAAGAAAACCGCGTTTGTTGTATATACGTTTTGTATAGAAACGATGCTTATAGTATGGTTTTAGACTTTTGGAAAATGGAAAAGAGTATAAATTGTATAGTTTGCTATGAAATTATACAAAACGTATAGTCGTAGACTGCTGTACGTTTTGCATGTAATCCCCGCGGACGATTAACTGTCCTCGTACGCGCACGCGCTAAAAGCGTCTTGACTTTTTTGCAAAATATACTATAATAATATCAGGTATACCGTTATGAGCAAGATTATCGTAGTTGGATTGGGGCACGGCGGGTTGATTGCCGCCGCGAAATTGGCCGAATCGGGCCACGAAGTCGTTATCTTCGAGAAGCGTTTGCCGCACGAGATTGGGCACGAATGGGAAGATAGATTCGACTTCGACCTCTTGGCGCGGATAATCGGCAAGGATATCGCGGACTTCCCCGAGGGGAGTTGGCGGTATAGGGGAGATTGCACCTTCGTCAGCCCCGACAAGCGTACCGTGATAGACGTGCATTTTGCGAAAGACAAGCGGCAAAAAATCATGTGGCGCAAGCCGCTGATCGGGATGCTCGTCGACTACGCCCGCAGCAAAGGCGTGGAGATACGCTACCAAACGGAAGTCTCCGCGCCCGTTGTCAAGGACGGCAAGGTGGTCGGCGTCATCGTCGAGGGCGAAAAGGCGTATGCCGACCTCGTCGTTGACGCGTCGGGCGTATTCTCCGTCCTGCGCAAACAACTCCCCGACGATTGGGGAATAGAGAAAGAGCCGACGCGCGGCGACGTGTTCTACGCCAACCGCGCCTATTACGCTCGAGTCGACGGATACCCCACCCCCGTCGTTCCTTTCGAGATCTACTTGATACACGAGGGCGAGCAGGGGCTGTCGTGGCTATGCACCAACGAGGACTCGGTGGACGTGTTGATCGGTCGCGTTTATCCCATAGACGAGGCCAAAGTAGAGGAACAACTGCGCATTTTCCGCGCGTCGCACCCGTGGCTCGGCGAGAAAGTACGGTGCGGCGGCAACTTTGCCGTCATTCCCGTGCGCAGGCCCTTGACGCGCATGGTGGGCGAGGGGTATGCCGCCGTGGGTGATTCGGCTTTTATGACCACGCCGATGAACGGTATGGGCATCGACTTGTCCCTACGAGCGGGGGAGATATTGGCCGAGAGCATAGGCGAAAAGGGCGTGACGATAGACGCCTTGTGGGCGTATAACCGCAAGTACCTCGCCACGGTGGGTGCCGCGGCCGCCAAGAACGAGGGGCTCAAAAACGCCTTGCTCAATCTACCGCCCGAGGGCGTGGATTTCTTGTACGAAAGCGGCGTCGTCGAGGCGGAAGACCTATCGGGCGGCGGCAAAAATATGACCTTTCGGCGGCTTATGCGCAAGTTGATACACGGTATGAAACGCCCCAAATACTTCTTCGCCATCGTCAAAGGGCTGATGAAAGGCGGCAAAATGACCAAATTGTATGCAAATCCGCCGCAAAACTTCGACTGCGAGGCCATCGCCGAATGGTCGCGTAAGATCGAGCAAAACGTCGTGAAAGTGGAGGAAAGATGAATCAAATAGATATTTTGGAGCGGTTGTGGGAAGGCAACCGCGAATACGTCAAGAGCGGTAGGTACAAAGGGAACGTGGGCGAAAGTTTGCGCTCGTCGCTGGCCGCCAAACAAAGCCCGTTGGCCGTGGTCGTGACTTGCTCGGACTCTCGCGTGGTGCCCGAGGTGATTTTCGGCGCGGATTTGGGCGAGTTGTTCGTCGTTCGCGTGGCGGGCAACGTGCTGGGCGACGTTGAGTTGGCTAGTATCGAATACGCCACGGCGCATTTGGGCGTCAAAGTCGTCGTCGTGCTTGGGCATACCGCGTGCGGGGCAATCGCCGCCGCCATAGCGGGGGAGGAAGAAGGCCTCGTGGGGACGATAACCGCGCCCATTCGCAAAATCATCGCAGGCGAGCAAAACGCCTACAAAGCCGCCGTTAAAAACGTCGTCTATCAGGTAGGCGTTGTCGAAGAGACCTTTGGCGAAGCGAACGTGGAAGCGGTCGGCGCCATATACGACGTGTCCAAGGGCACGATTGAGTTTTTGTAAATTATAACCTTGTTAAAAGGAGGATTTATCTATGAAAAAAATAGGCATAGTTACGCTAATTGCCATCACGCTGTGCCTCGTGCTGGCGTTCACGGCTTGTACGCCTACGCCTGCGTCCAAAGTGTTCGATGCAAAGAAGTTCGACACTTCGGTGAATACGAAAGTGTTGACGCAGGCCGTCAAAGTGACCGAATTGGACGGGTATTCGTTGAATAATCGCGCCAACGGATTGATGTTGTTCAGCAAAATCAACGGCACCAAAAACGAGTATATTGTGTACGACGCCGTAGCCGAACGCGTCGTAAAGGCCTATTCGGAGGATACCAACGTTAAATACGCAATTACGCTGCAGTCGGTCAATTTCGTCGACGGTGTGTTCTATGTATTGCGCACGCGTACCGGTGCGACGGAAGCCGAATATTCGTATAAATACGAGTTGATCGAGGCAAACGGCGAGACCGTCGCCGAGCAAACGACAGACTATGTGATTGACAACGTAATAAACGTTCGTGCGGACGTCATCCTGTTTGATAATACGCTGTATCGCATCGGCGGCGATAATAAAATCGACAAAATCAAAGAGTTGAACGATTTGACCGGCGTTATTCCCAATTTCGACAGCAAGCGGAACGGCTGTTACTACGACTTCGATGGCGATAAATTTACCGTTTACGACGAGGATTTCGACGTGATCTACTATTATGAGGCACCCAACTACGCCACGAATCCCAACTTCAACGTGTTGGATAACGGCAATGTGCTGACTACCTATTCGATACCGAAAATGGATACGGACAACAAGTACGTTTATATCCAAGTGCAAAACAACGCCGCCAAGAAATACGACCTGCGTCAGTTGGTCATCAACCCCAAAAAGGGCAAAATATCTCAGTTGGAGAATAAATATTATATCGCGTTTGCCTCGTCGCGCTACGAGGACGACGGCGAAGACGTTTTCAATGGGCTCAACAAAAAATACGTCAACGTGGCCTGCATCTATCCCATCGAAGACGGGTATCTCAAAAACAACAATTCGGACTCTATAATCGTGAGCATAGGCAACGACGGCTTGCCGGGGGATATCCTCAACGCGACCATCGAGGGCGAGCAAGGCTTTGAGTGCATCTCCAAGGATAGAGTCATCATCAACGACTGGTTCGGCAATAGTTATTTGTGCAACTACAAGGGAAAGGTCATCGGCAAAGTGACGAACAAAATCGGCTATAACGAAACCTTCGTCATCGGTGCCGAAAACGTGTACGATATGGACCTCAAAGTGGTGTGCGCCTATGCGAAAGCGGGGTACGACTACGAGTTCTGCTTGGGCAACAGCGTTGTGCTGAGTAAGGAAGTAGACGGCAAGGTGCAGTATAAACGCTTGACTGCCGATAGCGTTTTGCACGATCTTTGCGACGATAGCGCGAACTTTACCAGACAAAGCGCGTATTATTCGGTGCGTAAGAACATCGGCAAATACGAACTGTATAACTGCGACAGCGATTTGATCTGGACGGCGGAAAGCCCGATTTCCGTGTATGCGGATACGTGGGGCGCAAGACAATACGGTCTTGTCAAGGTAAACGAGAGTGGCAGCAACGTATATTATATCTTGCATTAAGCCGTAGCAACCGATACCCCCTAGCGGTATGCACAAAAAAAACGCTTCTTCTCTTGGCGGAAGAAGCGTTTTTTATGCGCTGCAAAATCAGTTGAGTTTGGCTGAGAAGTCCGCGATGCCCGCGTTGACGGCCTGCATCACCTTGGCCACCGTGCCCTCGCGGAAGGGGTTGTCGAGGTGCGCCAAATCGAGAAGGGCAAAGTAGCCGCGACTGCCGCCCGCGCGGCACAGGGCGAGATAGTCCGTCCACGCCGTTTGGTGGTCGGCGCGGTCTTTGGCGAAGAATTGGAACGCGCACACTTGCGCCAAGGCGTAGTCCACGTAGTAGAATGGGTAGAGGAAGATATGCTGTTTTTGCATCCAGAAGCCGCCCTCTGCGAGGAACTCGTTGCCGTCGTAGTCACGCCAAGGCAGGTATTTTTGCTCTATCTCGTGCCATACGGCGCGGCGCTCTTTGGCGGTCATTGCGGGCTTCTCGAATACGCGGTGCTGGAACTCGTCCACCGACACCAGGTAGGGAATGCAGGTGAGGGCGCCGACGAGGTGCGCGTAGCGGTATTTGTCCGCCGCTTCTTTTCCGAAGAACTTGTCCGCATAGGGGTAGGCGAAGTGCTCCATCGACATGGAGTGTATCTCGTCCACTTCGCTGGTTGACCACACCATTTCGCTGAGGGGTTGCGTTTTGGCGGCCGTATAGGCCTCGAACGCGTGCCCCGCTTCGTGCGTCAAAACGTCCACGTCGGCCGAGGTGCCGTTGAAGTTGGAGAAGATGAAGGGCGCGCCCAACGAGCCGAGGAAGGTGCAGTAGCCGCCCATATGTTTGTTGGGGCGAGTCTCCAGATCGAACAATTCGTAGTCGCACATAAACTTGAAAAACTCCGCCGTTTCGGGGGAGAGCGCTTGATAGAACTCGAGCGCTTTGCCTACCAAAACGTCCTTGCCGCCGATGGGATTTGCGTTGCCGTCGGGGAAGAGGAGTTCTTCGTCGTAGTAGCGCAATTTGTCTACGCCCAGCCGTTTGGCTTGTTCGGCGTGCAGACGGGCGCACACGGGCACGATCTCGTCGCGCACTTGGTCGCGGAAGGCGGCCACGTCTTTGGCGGTGTAGTCGTAGCGCTCGCGTTGCAGATAGATATAGTCGATATAACTGTCAAAGCCCAACGCTTGCGCTTTTTTGACGCGCAGCGCCACCAACTTGTCGTAGATGGCGTCCAACTTGTCCGAAATGCTCTCGTACAAGGCCGCCCATTTCTCAAAGGCCTCTTTGCGCTCGGCGCGGTCGGTCGAATTCATGTGTTTGAGTAGACCGTAGAAGTTGCACGTTTCGCCGCGGAAATCGCACGACGCCATGGCCGCCGTCTTGGAATACTCTCGCCCGAGTTTTTCCTCGCGGATCATCATGGGGACGATTTTGGCGTTCATCAGTTTGAGTGAGGTCTCGAGGTTTTTGACCACCAAGTCGCTGTAACGCTCGGCAAGCGCGCCGACGTAGGGGGAGGCCACGACGGCTTTGTTGAACTTCTTCATTTTGAGTTGCAGTTTGGCGGCGAAGCCGTCCAAAAACTCCATCTCGCCCTCGTAGAACTTGTCGCTCATATCCATCGTGTTGCGGATAGAGGCCACGGTGAACATGGTTTCGATTTCTTTACCTTGGCGATCCACGTCGGCGTAGATGCGGCACAATTCGTTGCCCGATTTGACTTTTTTGACTTGCTTGATGGCTTCGTCGAGTTGGGCGTAGAGAGCCGCTTCGTCGGGGCGCACGTATTTGATTTCGCTGAATTTTTGCATAGTTATCTCCTTATAGTTGTATATGAAAACCATATCATATTTTGACGAATTAGTCAACAATGGCGGCGCATCTTTTTGCTCGTATAGCGCGAACTGCCGCTTACGCTTCGGCTTGACCTGACGATCACGGACGAATGCGCGGTTTACAGACGAATTGAAAGAGTAAAGCACAAAAAAACGCGTCTCCCGTGTGGCGAGAGACGCGTTGTTTTTGATCGTCAACTGAACAAATTGGCAAACCACCGCGTGAGGGCTTCTATGCCGCCCGTGGCGACTTTGACGATAATAAGGACGCCGAAGACGATGAGGGTAAGTATCAACCCGCAGAAGAAAGAGCGCGAGAAGTTGCGTACGTTGACGTTGTTGGACCTGCTCAACGAGTTGATCAGCAGTACGATGAAGCCGACGATGGGCACGGCGTACAATATGCTCAACCCGAAATAATGCCAAGGGCTGATGGGTGATTTGTCACCGGGTGCGTTGGAATAGTCTTTGCTCATAGATATCTCCTTTTTGATGCGGCTATGCCGCGTATGGATTTATTATTGCACGATAGTGCGGCGAAGTCAAGCGCGCGGAGCATCTCACGGAAATGCTATTTTTGCAAGGACTTGAGATAATTCTTGCATTCGTACATTCGGTTGTCGGCGCGGTTGTCGTAATCTTCGCCTTCCGGCAAGACGACGAATTCGTCGCCGCCGTTGCGATAGACGGGACTATGCTTGAATTGATTGCAGATGAGCGTGCACGCGTTGCGGAGCAGTTTTTCGACTTCGAGAAGACCTCGTTGTTGACGATAAACAGCAAGGCAATGGCAAGTATCGGCACGATCGAATACATTTATTTCTCCCAATATCTCTTTGTTGTAAGTAAAATATTGTAGCACAGATAGACTGTGTATTCAATTAAAACTGAATAATAATCCGCATTTAGTCGACGAATACCGACAAATAAGTTCCGACACGAGGCATATTGTAATGTTTTTCAAAATAATTTGCAAAAAGTAATTGCTTTTTGGGACGATGTGGTTTATAATCTATAATGCAAACGCGTGGGGGCATGGCTCAGTTGGTAGAGCGATACGTTCGCAACGTATAGGCCAGGGGTTCGAATCCCCTTGTCTCCACCACTTCAAAGCGACCGAGATTCGGTCGCTTTTTTCGTGGTGGAGAGAAGGGGCTCCTCACCCCGACCTACGGCCAGGCTGCACCCCTCGCTACGCTCGTGTGGAAGGCTCCTCATGAGCGGTCGCTTTTTTCAATCGTTTGACAGCGGCTGGTTTGGATGGTAAAATCAAAAATAAGGCGGTGAGTATATGGTAAGGCATCTATTATATTCGCAGGATAACATTACACTGATATTTAGTCTTGCATTTATTATTTGGTTTGTCATTCTTTTGATCGTGCGTAAACCGGTCGGAGATAACGCCGTAAAAGCAAAGGTATGGATAGGTCTGTGCTTCGTTCCGCTTGCGGCGGCAATAATTCATTTCTTCTTGTATTCGTTCGGCGACGCGGTGCTGCCCTTGTTGGCGAAATATGCGTTTATTTATGCGTCGGCCATTCTTACGGCGTTTTTCCCGCTGGTTTTTATGAAAAAGAGCAATAAACCCGTAAAAATAGTCGGTGCTACGGTTATCGGCGCAGTATGTCTCGTTTCGCTTTTTTTCTATATCGATTCGCCGGCGTCGGTCAATTACTCGAACGGAGATTTGAAGAGCGCATACGTTTCGTTGTGCGATTATTTTGAAGAAAACTACATATTGAACGAATGGAAAAAGCCCGATTACGAAAAAATCAAAGCGGACGGCTTGCTGTTGATCGACGAAGCCGAAAAGACGGGCGATATAACGAAATACTACGAAGCGATCGACACATTCACGTACGGCTTTTATGACGGACATATGGGTATGTCCTTCTATGACGAAAACGATTATTTGATGACGAAGTTAAAGCAATTCAACGACTACGGACTGTCTCTCGTTACGCTGGACGACGGAACCACGATAGCCGTTGACGTGGAAGACGGGCTTGCCATAAAAAACGGCGACACGGTTACGAAATGGAACGGCGTTCCCATAGACCAAGCCGTTGAAAGCGTGCAGGTGCCGACGCCCGAGGCGGTAGCCGAAAACGAGAGGATAGAGAAGGCGTTCTGGCTGGCCGGTACGGGCGGCGAGCGCGTTGAGGTGTGCTATATCAACTCGGATAGCGAAGAAAAAACGATTACGCTCGATAGGCTTGATTCCGCGTTGCCGAGAGCCTTGCGGGCGAGACGGCTGTTTTGGCACAATACGGATGGGGCATATTCGTATAAAATGCTCAACGACGATACGGGATATATGAAAATCAAGACGGAAGAAACCGACCGTTTTCACGATTATTTCGCCTACGTCAGCGGCAACCATATATACGCGAGAGAGACGTTCAGACGCGACCTGCGAACGCTGAAAAAGCAGGGAATGATGAAGTTGATCGTTGACCTGAGAAACAACGGCGGCGGTTATGACGAGGTCGCAACCGCTTTTGCAAGTCTGTTTGCAAAAGAAAAAACGTACGCCTTTTCGCTCGGCATCAGAAAGAACGGCGAGTACGTCAAAACCGCCGACAGATATATTATGGCCGACGGCGAATTCGGCGACGTTGAGATACTCGTGCTTACCAATATGCGCTGTGCGTCCGCGGGTGACGGAATGGTGCTGTATATGTCAAAGCTCGACAACGTGACGATTGCGGGCTTGTCCTGCCCCTCGGGCTGCAATCAGGAATCGGGCGGCTCGATATATATGCCGAAAGGAGTGGTCGTTAATTTTCCCGTTGGCCTTGTGCTGGACGAAGAAGGAAATCCGAATATCGACGTTGATGATTCAAGGCAAAGCCGAACGCCGCTCGACGTAAAGATCCCTTTGACGAAAGAGGCGGCTCTTGCGATCTTTAACGAGGAAAACTTTGACAACGGGGAGGATTACGAACTCGAATGGGCGATCAATTATCTCAATTAACGCACTCGGTGACTTCCTTGACCGATAATTAAAATTGCCGCCGCAAGCGTTCTTTCGAACCGCGGCGACAGGGGGAAATGCATACCGTGCATTGAGCGCAAGGTTTGGGGTGCTAATATCCTTTGGTGCAGTCTACGACGTTCTGCGGGGCGCGCCCCTGGATATAGTCGATGACGTTTTGGGTGACGTCCTGCACGTAGCGGTCGTGACCGTCCATGACGAACATGGCGCGATGGGGAGAAAGGACTACGTTGTCGAACTCTTGCAAATTGTATTTGCTGGGCATGAGTAGGTCGGATTTGTTTTTGGGTTTTTCCTTCCATACGTCGTTGGCGATGCCGGCGATAACGTTGTTTTTGAGCGCGTCGTAGAGATCTTTTTCGTTGAGTACGTTGCTACGGCCCACGTTGACGATGAATTTATCGCGCAACCACTCGAAACTCTCCTTGTTGAAAATATCGTCCGTGTCGGGCGTTTTCGGCAGGGAAGAGATGATGAGATCGCAAGTTTGGCACAGCTCTTTGAAATCCTTGACGAGACGAACGTTGTGGTAGGGTTTGCCTCTGTCTATGGTGTATGTCTCAATATCGTTGGCCATGAGTATTTTGTGTATCTGCTTGCCGATGTCGCCATAGCCCAATAGACCTATCTTCATATCGAAAATGCTTTTCCAATACCGATAGTTTTCGTCGTTCCATTCGCCTTTTCGGAGTTTTTTGTCGAAAATGCAGATTTGATTGACCAGCGTGATAGCCAACCCGAACGCATACTCGGCAATGTAGTCCGAATTGACGTGCGAATTGCACAATAATACGTCCTTTTGGGCCAGCTCTTTGAGGGGGAAATCGTCTACGCCCGTCTTGTAGGCGAAGATCGCTTTGAGACGATTGGCCGTAGCGAGCGTGGCCGCGGAGAGTTTCTTGCCGATGAAGACGTCAACGTCGGATAGGTCTACGTCGTTCAATCCGCATACGCGGACGGTGGCGAAATTGGACAGCACGCTACGCATTCTTTCGAAGGAAGCGTCCATTTCACCCACGCTCAGCAATATGGTGGGATCTTTCAATATCCGATTGAAATCGTAGTAGGAAGCCACCGTTTCGTAGGGTGCGTTGAGAATGTCGCCCGCCACTTGGTGTTTGAGTATATAAGACGATATGCCCAATTCGAGCGCTTCCGAGAGGTCGTCGTGCGTGAATAGTCCGTATATAACGCCTGCGTCGAAAGCGTCGCCCCCGCCGATGCGTTCTTTGACGCGCAATTTGATGCCGTCCAACGCGATGGTTTCCTTGTGAGAGGCCGCCACCACGCGCATCAAGCCGACTTCGCCTTTTTTGTCGTCGAGTCTATCCCGCAAAAACAGGTATTTGGCGTCGGGATAGAGCGAAAAAAAGCCGTTGACGAAATCGTCTTGCAGATCTAAAAAGACCTGCATATCCTTGGTGGACGCCGAGATCACGTCGACGTAGCGAAGCAGTTTGCGAAACGTCGCGCCCGCTTGGTCGGTAGTCCACAAAGCGGGGCGGTAATTGAAATCGAAACTTGTGGGAATGCCCCGTTCCCGTGCGCTTCGGAGAAGGCGAAACGCCACTCGCTCGGCGGAAGGGGACACGGCGAACGAAATGCCCGACACGTGGAACCATCCTACGTCGTCGAAAATATGCTCGAAATCAACGTCGCTCTCGTCGATATGCGCGAATGCGGAATTGCGCCTGTTGTAAACGGTCGCTTTGGCGCGGTCTTTCTCTTGGGCGAAGAGATAGTATTCGCCCATATTGCCGTCTTTGACAATGACCGAAGACGTGTCGACGCGGTATTCGTTGAGTTTGGCGAGGGCGAACGCGCCGATCTTGTCTTTGGGCAGTACGCTGAGATACTTCGCGTCGAGCCCCATTCCCGAAAGACAGCATAATACGTTCGCTTCCGTGCCGCCGCAGCAATAGTCGAAAGACGAATTGGTATCTATATCGTCTGCGGATAATCTGAGTAATATTTCACCGAATGCAAGTACTTTCATCGCGTTACCTCATCAAATCTTCGGCTGACCGTTGGAGTCGAAAATACGCTCGTGCGCGAGTTCCATATACGCTATGCAGGCAAGTAGAGCGTCGCCGCTTTCACGATAGTAGCGGATAGGGCAGTATTTATGGGACTTTTGCAGGCAATTCTGTGCGCCGAAGCGGACGCGCGGGGATAGTTTGCGATAGACGCGTAGCGTTTCGTCGCGCTTGCGTAAGGTAAATCCGTATTTGAAATCCACGGCGAGCTTGTCGTGTCTGACCAGGAAATATTTGCTGTCGAGTTTTTCTTTTTTGAGAGGATTGCCGCTTACGTCGGCGGAGAAATCCTCGATTTGCCGTTTGAGCGCTTCCGCCCCGATGTTGAGTACGACGTAGAAATACAGATTGGGTTTGCCTCCTTCCACCAGGTCGCGCGCCAGCCCCAGGAAGTTGGTGCGTAGATCGAAGGCATACTGATCTTTGGTGATGCCGAAGTTTTCTTTGAGCGTTTTGGCGATCACCGTGGCGAACAATTCGTTCTCGACGCCCTCGATGATCACTTTCGCCTGTCGGTCGTAGTAACTATCGAACTTGTCCGGTTTGAAGGCAAGCGATATTGGTTGGGCGAACTTGTTTTTCCAAGTCGTCTTTTTGCGACTGCGTTTTTCGATCAAAAGATATCCGTCCGACGTGATGACCAACCCGTTGATGCCGATTTGGTTGCACAGAAGACTGTCTTTGAGATCGTTCAGGCGGGGATTATACTCGTACAGATCGCGCACGGTCACGCCTTGCTCGATGCAGTAGTCCATACATCTGTTGGTCAGCAGCATCTGATAATAGGTGGATTTTTGCGTTTCGAGCGTCAACTCGTCGGTCTCATCGGTTTGGCGGAAGGATACATCCCTAAGGCGAATGGACGTCGCGTTGCGCACGATAGAGTGTTTGTGCGCGCTGATGAGATTGGTGGCGCAGTTGATGAGAAAGTCGGGCAGTTGGTATTGCTCTGGCGAATCGTGTATCGTGATGGTTGCGTTGCCTTCAACGTTGGCATACACGTTGACGTTCGGCAAGGTAAGCACGTGCTTTTGCGTGAATTGCCCGACGTCCATACAATAGTTTATGCGCTCGTCCGAATATTTGTCGTAAATGTAGGGATAGAGGTATCGACGGGGGCGACGGTCGGCAATATGCGCGGTGATCTGCAGATCGTGGCCAACGCTATCGTAGCGGTTTTGGATGATTTCGGCCGTGCAGTCGTCTTCGCTGAAATGGCTCTTGTATCGGTGAATGATGGCGCGTTTTTCGTCGTTCAATTTGGTGTATTCTTCGCTTCTGTTGCGGAAAACGTCAACGAAAAAGACCACCGTCGCGCTGGCAAGCGCCGTCAGACAAACGGATATGAAACTCATATCCGTGATCAACTTGCGCAGGGCCTCTTGGGGGGATAAGCCATGTAATTCGTGGAAGGGCAACTTCGGCAGGACGAGTATGGAGATCAAAATGACAGCCACGCACAGAATGACGAAGATGATCGCTCTGAAAAGGCCCCGTTCCCAACTTTTGTGTATTTCTTTGAAAGTTGCGTGTTTTCGCATGTGTAACTCCTTTGTGACAGACGATCGATCATTCGTTCGAGCCGTCGGGATGGTCGGGCGTGTTGTCGATCGACTCAGCCGTTTCTTCGCCGCCCGAAGGCGTCAATTCCGCAGGTACGAGCGCGTCGTCTACGGGCAGAGGCCTGTTGTTGTTGAGACCTACTGTGTTGTCTACGGGCAGGGCAAAGGCGATGCCGTGGCAGTTGGTATTGATGCCCACCTTGCTGTACAAAGCGTGCAGTATGGTGTCGCGTATGGGCGTGGGCACCAATATCATCACCATCTCTTTGTTGGGCTGTATGGCGATGTTGAAGTAGCGCTCGGCCTCTTTGTTGGCCGTGCCTCTCGCGTGGACGACCGTACCGCCGCGTGCGCCGCATTCCTTGGCCGCGTCCATGACGTTGTCGATATATCCTTCGTCTACGATACAAATGATCAGTTGATGCCTATATTCCATACGATGCTCCTATAACTTGCGCGTGTCGCTCAAAAAACTGTACGCCGAAACGCCGATGAGGGCGGACATGGGCACGGTGTAGGCGATGCCCTTGCCACCTTTGATGGTGTTGAATTTCTCTTCCAATTCTTCCAAAACGCCCTGTACGCAGTCCTCGCGAATGACGCTGACGATGACCGTGCGCTCGGTGTTGGCAAAGCCCATATACGCCAAAGCCGCTTTGGGCGCGGTGCCGTTGGCAAGAAGTTGCAACTGCATATTGACGTGGTAGGACTGTATCAAATCCATATAAAAATCCGCCTTGTTACGGTTGACCACCGTAAACAGGACGCTCAACTTGTCGCTTTTGAGTTTTTGATTGGTATTGGTGTTGACGATGCGTTTCTTTTTCATAGGCTACATAAATTCGATGATCTGCTCGTCGTCCGCGTCGTAGATATGACGCAACGCGATGCGCTTGCGTATAAGGTGCGCCGCTACGGCTCTGAAGCCCAATACCTGTATGGTGATGAGGGGCGTCATAGCCACCAAAGCGACCACGCCGAAGCCGTACTCGAGGACGGATTGCTCCCCGCGCAGGGCGAAGGACGCGCCGATGACCATGGGTAGGATAAAGCCCGAAGTCAAGGGACCGGACGCCACGCCGCCCGCGTCGAACGCGATGGCCGTGTAGATTTTGGGTACGAAGAAACTCAAACCGAGGCTGACGATGTAGCCGGGAATGAGATAGTAGAGAATGGAGAAGCCGTAGATAAGGCGAATGATGCTCAACCCGATGGAGATGCCCACGCCCAAGGAGAGGGCAATCATCATACTGCGTTTGGACACCGTGCCGCCCGTGGTGGTCTCGACCTCTTTGTTGAGCACGTGGACGGCAGGCTCGGCCAAAACGACCACCATGCCGATAACGACGCCGAATATGGTCAAGAGCAATTTGTTGTCGGACAGGCTGACGCCGATCTTGTACCCGACGGGCATAAAGCCGATTTCGACCGCGCCCAAGAAGAGCACCATACCGATAAAGGTATAGATGAGGCCGAATACGATTTGTTTGACCTTGCTTTTGGGCAGGTGCATCAACGTCAGTTGCAGTAATACGAAGAAGACGACGATGAGGGACAGCGCGCGGACGACGTTGAGCACGACGTTGAGCACGGTGCCGCCGAAGAACGCGCCGAGGTGGGCGCTCACCGAATAGTCGGAAAGGGTATAGGCCATGTCGCCCTTGGCGACAAGCGCCAAGATGAGTACGGCGGCCACGGGGCCGATGGAGCAGAGCGAGATGAGGCCGAAACTGTTTTCGCCGCTGTTTTTACCGCCTACGGTGGCGGCAACGCCTATGCCCAAGGCCATGATGAAGGGCACGGTGATGGGGCCTGTCGTCACGCCGCCCGAATCGAACGAGAGGGGCAGAAAGGCCTTTTTTTGCGTTTCGATAAGCACCGCCGCGACGGCAAACAGCAGGAAATAGAAGAAAATAAGTATCGACGACAAGTCCTTTTTGAATAGGATCTTCACCATGCCGATGAGCAGGAAAATGCCGACGCCCGCGCCCACGCCGAAGAGGAGCGCGTATGGATTGATGACCGATTTGACTTGGTTGGCCAGGACGGATAGGTCGGGTTCGGCGACCGTGACCAATACGCCCATGATCAAGGTGACCGTCAACAAAAGGGGTATGTTCTTGCGCTTTGTCAGGCTGGTGCCCATGGATTCGCCGATGGTCATCATGGCGAGTTCCGCGCCCATATTGAAGAGCGCGATGCCCGCTATCAGCACGACAACGCATATGGAAAACGTGACGATCTCCAAGGTCGACAGGTGAACGAACGGCGTAAAATAGACGGCTATAACGACGATTGCCACGGGCAATACGGCGCACAACGCTTCTATGAACTTTTTGTTGAGGTTTTTGAACATTGACTTTGATTCTCTATTCTACAGTAAGATCGACGGCGACGACGTATGTATGAAACTTGGGCAGTTTGTACGGTTTTTTCGTGCAAGCCATGGCGGGCAGGTCGCCGCCCACGCCCCGTTGCGCTCCGTCCACGTTGACGGTGAGGTAGGGTAGTCTGCCCAACTCGTGCAAGTGCTTGGCTTCGTCCAGCATATCCACCGTGTAGGGGTGCACCCCGAGTTGGAAGTTGTGGCTGACCGCGCTCAGTTTCACCTTGCGCTTGTCGCCGATCTCGGCCCATCTGACGTCCATACGGTTGCCGTTTTCCTGCGGGCTGAGGTAGTCGTGCGTCATTTCTTCGCCCGATTTGCGGTAGACGCCCAAGACGCAGTTGCGCGCGCGATCCGAATAGGCCTCGTGCTCGCCGTTGCCGTAGTAGGTGACGCCGTCTATCCCCTCGGAAAGCCCGAATTCGAAGCCGTAGCGCACCATATTGGCCATCGGCGTCAAATTCATCGCCAGCCGCACCGTGCCGTCGGGATAGAAGGTGTAATCGATATCGAAACCCACGATATAACGAGCGTGCATATCGAAGTGTAGCAAGATTCCGTCCTCAGACTCGGTCATGGACGAGGCCACGCATTTGGCGCGTTTGGCCACGTTGCGGAATTTGCTGAGGCCCAACAGTTTGTTGAGGTCAACGACCGAGTTGGACTCGTATTTGTCGTTGTTGGTGATGGCGCGCCAGAATTGCGGTTTGACGGGCGTTTGGAGATACTCCAGCCCGCCGCGCCGTATGCTCTCCAGGGCGCCCGTGGCGAGATTGACGCGATAGGTGGTCGCGCCCGCAAATACCGTGAATGCGTCCCCGTCGCGTTGATAGTTGACCTTGCCTTTGCTGTGGGCGGTATTGCGCACGACGCGATTGAGCAAGAAGTCGTCGTAGGCGACGACGTGCCCCGCCGCCGCGTAGGGCAGGTCGGCTTTTTGACGGAACTCCACCAAAAGGCTGTACTCGGCGTCGTCCTTTGCGCGTAATTCGCGCGGCAAATCGAAATACGCCGTGGAGTTGGGCTTACAGTCGGGGAACAACTGCGCGCAGTCGTAACTCTTGCGTAGAGCGTCTACGCCGTCGCGGCGCAGCGTAAGGTCCATCGTATAGCCGTCGAGGGTGCTAAAAGATTGTTTGTTGTGAACGCAAAGGGTGTGCTTGTCGAGCGTGCATTGAATGCGCTCGTACACCTTGAAAACCTCGTAGAAAGCGGGGTTGGGCGAGCGGTCGGCACGCAGTATGCCGTTGAAAGCAAACACGCCGTCGTTGGGCTTGTCGCCCCAATCTCCGCCCATCGTCCATTGTGTTACGCCGTCTACGATGCGTTTGATGGATTGGTCGGCGAAGTCCCATATATAACCGCCTGTAAGGCGCGGGTTTTTCTCGAATACGTCCCAATAGTCGCCGAAGTTGCCGAGGCTGTTGCCCATACAATGCGCGTACTCGCATTGTATAAAGGGCTTATGCTTGTATTGCGCGGGCGTCAAAAGGTTGCCCATACCCAAATTCCACAAGGCTCTGCTGTGGATATACGGCTTGTTGTCGGCTATCTTCTGCATGGATGTCTGTTTGGCGTACATCGAGCTGACCATATCGCTGACTTGATGATATGGCTCGTAGTGGATGAGGCGGGTGCCGTCCAATTCCAAGGCGACGCGTTTGAGGGCGGGGAAGACCTTTCCTTTGCCCGATTCGTTGCCCAAAGACCAGAAGAGAATGCACGGATGGTTGCGGAAAGCGCGTACCATATTGCGCATACGATACTCGGTGTGGCGTAGCCACAGGGGATTGCCACGCGGTATGAGATGGGCCAATCCGTGCGTTTCGAGATTGTTCTCACACATGACCAAGATGCCCAATTCGTCGCACATTTCGTAGAAAAAGGCGGGGTTGGGGTAGTGGCAGGTGCGGATAGAGGTCACGTTGTTGGCGCGTAATAGGCACAAATCCCGATAGGTCAACTCTCGCGGTACGGCGTGGCCGTATTCGGGATGAAAATCGTGACGGTTGACGCCGCATATTTTGACGAGCCGACCGTTGAGGGCAATATAGGGTTGTCCCGACGGATCGTCCTCGCGCACGTCTACTTTGCGGAAGCCGTAGCGGAAGAGCCGCTTGTCCGTGACGACGCCGTTCTTTTCCAATCGTAATTCGAGGTTGTAGAGGTGCGGCGTTTCGTGGCTCCACAGCAAGAAGTCGCGCAGTTGCTTGGTCTGGAATTGCATGGTAGCCTTGGCTTCGAGTTTCATTTTGACCTTCAAAGCGGGGATCTCCAGGTGGCAAACGGTGCCTTCGGGATGGTCGACCGACACGTCGGCGATGATGGTCGCTTGGGACAATCCGTCCGTGAATTCCGTATGGAAGTACGCGTCCGTAAAATGGCTATCCGACACATATTGCAGGGTGACGTCGCGGAAAATGCCCGCCAAACGCCACATATCTTGATCCTCGAGATAGGAGCCGGTGCAGAACTGCACCACCAAAACGGACAGGCGGTTTTCGCCCGTCGTCACGAAATCGGTCACGTCGTACGCCGCGTAGTCGAAGGTATCCTCGGAGTAGCCGACGAAACGTCCGTTGACGTAAACGACCCCGCAACTGTTGATGCCGTCGAAGCGCAAGATCACCTTTTCTCTGTCCGCCTTGACTTCGAACGTGCGCGTATAGAAGCCGCACGGATTGATGGCGTCGTCGATATAAGGCAGTTTGCCCGCCCGCATACTGATGGGGTAGGGGTACCGGACGTTGGTGTAGATGGGGGTGCCGTAGCCTTTGATTTGCCATTCGGAAGGGACGGAAATGACGTCCAAGCCGTCGCAGTCCACGTCCGCGGCGAACAACTTTTCGTCGAAATCGTTGACCGAGTCGTAAAAGCGAAAATACCACTCTCCGTTGAGATCGAGTACGGCGGGATGGCCGCCTTCGTCCAAGGGGGCGGTCAACGCGTTGCGCTCGAGCGTGTTGACGCTGAATATATCTTTGTTTTGCCAATATTTTTCCATGTGTGCGCTCACTTTTCGGTATGATGGTTATATTATATAATATAAAATCGAATATTTCAAGCCCTAAAGCGGTTAATTTAATCGAAGCGCAAACAATCTATTTACTTTTTGCGGTTGGTGTCGTATAATAAAAGCATGGCATACACGTCTTTATATCGCAAATACAGACCGTCCACCTTTGACGAGGTGATCGGACAGGATACGGTCGTGCGCATTTTGCGCAATATGGTGAGCGCGGGCTCTATCGCGCACGCCTATTTGTTTACGGGTACACGCGGTACGGGCAAGACTTCCGTCGCGCGTATTTTCGCCAAGGCCGTGAATTGCCTTAGCCCCGTCGACGGCTCGCCGTGCGGACAATGTGCCGCGTGCAAGAGCATCGAGTCGGGCACGATGGATTTCATTGAGTTGGACGCCGCCAGCAACAACGGCGTGGACGATATCCGCGCCCTTAGGGAGAGCGTCAAATATCCGCCGTCGGACGAGCGTTTGCGCTACAAGGTCTATATCATCGACGAAGTGCATCAGTTGTCGCCACAGGCGTTCAACGCCTTTCTCAAGACCTTGGAAGAGCCGCCCGCCTATTGCATTTTCATCTTGGCTACGACCGAAGTGCAAAAGTTGCCGCAGACCATTTTGTCCCGCTGTTTGCGCTTCGATTTTCGCACCGTTTCGCAAGAGGACTTGGCCGCGCATATCGAACGCATATTCGACAAAGAGGGCGTAAAGTACGAAAAAGAGGCGGTTTGGTGCATTGCGCAAGCGGGGGCGGGCAGCGTACGCGATACCATGTCGGTGGCCGATACCTGTATGTCCGCTTCGGACGGCTTCGTCACCTACCAAAAGGTGTTGGGCGTGCTGGGCGCCAGCGATCCCACGTTGATCGCCGACGTGGCGGAGTGCATTCTCAAAGGGGATTTGGCACGGTCGCTTTCGCTGGTGGAACGCAACGTTTCGATGGGCAAAAACGTCAACGTGCTTACCAAGGATATCACCAAATACATTCGCGATTTGCTCATCGTCAAAGCGGACCCCAAGGCCAACGATTATCTCAAAATGCCCGAGGACAGCTATCGCCGAGCGAAAGGGATAGCCGACGACCTGGACGCCGTGACTTTGGTGCGTGCCTTGGATATTTTTTCGGGACTGGACGGCAATATGCGTATCGCGGCGTCGCCGCGCACGGTGTTGGAGAACGCCATCGCGCGTACCGCGACTATCAGCGGCGTCAACCTGACCGATTTGTCCGCCCGCGTGAGCGGCGTGGAACGCAAAATCGACGAGGTCGACAAGAAGATCGAGGAGGGCGTCAAAGTGGTCGCCGTGGCCGCCTCTGCGCCCGTGACGGAGAGTAAAACCGTCGAAACCAACGAGAACACCGCCGCTGTCGCGACGGACAATCTGACGGCGGTCGACAATCCCTTCGACGAAGATGCAGGTGCGGCCGCGCCCATTAGCACGACGCCGGACGACTATATGTCCGTCAAAGCTGTGTCGCTCAAATATCGCGGCAATCTTATCACCTTGCTACGCGAGAAAAAGATGCTTATGATGGGCACGATTATCGACAACGCCTTCATCACAGTGAAGGATAACGTCGTGACTTTTAGCGTCGGGGACGAAAACGACGTGGACTATCTCGAAAAGAAACGCGAACTGTTGGAAAAGTTGACCGCGGAAATAATGAAAGGAAACTACAAATTAGCTTTCAAGTTCTCGCCGCCCAAGAAAAAGGACGAAGACTTCGTTTCGGCTTTGGCACAGATCGTCGGCGAGGACAAAATAACCAAAAAATAGGAGGTAATTATGGGTAGAGGAGGATACGGCGGCTTTGGCGGCGGCAATATGCAAAACATGATTCGCCAAGCGCAGAAGATTCAGGAAGAAATGCAACAGGCGCAGGAGAATTTGCGCAATACCGAGTTCGAAGGCAACGGCGGCGGCGAGTTGGTCAAAGTGGTCATGACGGGGGATAAAGACGTCGTGTCCGTTTCCATCAAGCCCGAAGCGGTGGATTCCGACGATATCGAAATGCTCGAAGATTTGATCACGGCCGCTTTGCAGGACGCCACCGAAAAAGTGGACGCCGAGACGCAACGCGTGATGGGTCCCTATACTTCCATGTTGGGCGGCGGTATGTTTTGATGAATCAATCCGAAACGATTGACGCGTTGGTCGCGCAGTTTACCAAGTTGCCGGGCGTGGGCAAAAAGAGCGCCATACGCTATGCGTATGCCGTTATCGATATGCCCGAAGCGGACGTCGAGCGATTTGCCGACGCGATGGTGGCCGTCAAAAAAACCGTGCATTTTTGCAAGATTTGCGGCAACTATACGGACGGCGAAACCTGTGAAATTTGCGCCAACAGGCAGAGCAAAGTCATTTGCGTGGTCGCCGAGCCGAAGGATATCGTTGCGTTCGAAAAACTCAACGAGTTTCACGGGCTCTACCACGTCCTGCACGGGCTGTTGCAACCCATGAAAGGCGTGGGGGCGGACGACCTCAATATATCTTCGCTGTTGACTCGTTTGGACGGGGTGGAAGAGGTGATTGTCGCCACCAATCCCAGCGTGGAAGGCAACGCCACGGCGCTCTATCTCAGCCGCCTTATCAAGCCGCTCGGCGTAAAAGTGACGCGCATTGCCATGGGGATTCCGGCGGGTAGCGAGATCGAATATATCGACGAAACCACGCTGTCGCACGCGCTGTGGAATAGAAAGGAAATATAAATATCGATTGAGAATATAAAAGAAACGGGCGCCTATCGGCGTCCGTTTTCGCTTAGATGACATAGAACTTTCTCGTTCGATAGAGTAGGGCGTACACGATTACCCATACTGGCAGCAACAGTAGCATGGCCGCGGGGTAGAACACGGGGGCGATAAGGGTGTTGATCTCGCTGATATTGGCGCCCGATTTCGGATTGAAGAAGGCGATCAGTAAGAAGATCATCATCAATATCAACGCCACCATGAACGAGGTTGCGAACGATAGTTTGAAGGAGAAGGTCGCCGGCGCGTGTCGGTCTTTGTACGCCAGATAGCGTACGCCGCAGTAGCAGGGGATAAGGAACAGCACGATGCCCGTGCATAGGTAGGGCATAAAGCCGAGCCCCGCGTATTTGTCACACACGAAGTAGCCGATGAGAATGAGCGCGACCGCCACCAGATAGACTAAGCACGAGGTGGCAAAGCGAATGCTGTTGACGTTGATATATTTCTGCGAATAGTACTGCACGGTATGCTGGACGACGTATTGGCGCACATCGTAGCCTTTTTTGCGCATCTCTTCGCGGAATTCGGACAGACTGCCGCATTCCTTCATCGTGATTTTGCTGTCCACGTCTTCTTGCTGTTTGGGCGCGTTGGACGAATTGAACAAGTTGTGCAAAATCGTCTTGTACGACAGGTGTTTTTCCGTTTCTTCCTGTTGCAGGTAGATTTCCAATTCGGTTTGGGGCGTGAAGATGGCGGAGTAGGACTCTCTCTTTGGCGAGATTTCTTCCTCTTTGACCTCGGGCACTTCCTCTTCTGGCTCTTGCGGCTCCTCGGTTTTATCGTCCTCGATCAAGCCCAAAAGGCGCATAGAAGCAAGCCTTTTCTCGTGCATTTCGGGGTTTTCTTCCAATTCTTGCCGAATGTCGGCACGACTGAACGCCGTCCTGCGTTTGATTGGTTCAGGCTCGGCTTGGGCGGCCTCTTGCGATTGCTCGTACAAGGCAAAGGTGTCGGCTTCTTCCTCTTCGGCAATGACGCGTTCCTCGTTTTTGCGGCCTTTACGCCCTTTCTGCCGCGCCTTTTTGTCTTCTTTGACGGGCGCAACGGGCTCGTTCGATTCTTCCTCGGGCAAGGAACTATTCGCCTCTACGACGGCTTCGTCATAGGTGGATTCGGGCTGTGCTTCCGCTTGTTCCGAGGGGAGAGTAGCCTCGACGTCGGACGGAGTTTCGTCGGTTTGCGCTTCTTCTTGCGTTTCGCTATCGGCGTCGTCGGCACGAGATTCTTGTTCGGCGGGTTCTTCCGTTCGTTCGCTTGCGACCACAGGCTCTTTATAGGTTCGTTCTGCTTCGGGCACTACGGGATATTCCTCGTCGGTCGTCTCTTGTGCGGGTTCTTCCGTTGTGTCTTGGGATGGCTCGCCGAAGAGGACGTATTCGTCCATCACGGTCGAAGTCGGTTCGTAGGCGGATTCGGTCTCGACCGCGGTGGGCGTTTCGTCGTCCTCGACAACTGCTTCGAGCTCGTCGGTTTCGTTATATTCTTCGGTTATGTCTTCTTCTGCCGCTTCGTCTCGTTCGTCGACGGGTTGCTCGGCGCTTTCGGTTTCGATCGATTCGTCTTCAACGTCGGCGTTTTCGTCAACTATTTCCGCGCATATCTCGTCTTCGTCCGTATCGTCGGTATTTTCGACGACAAAGGGCGGTTCATCGCCGTCTTCTTCGTGTTCTTCGCTATTCTCTGCGGCGATAACTTGTTCGTCTTCCGATTCTTCTTCGACTGCTTCCGTTTGGTCGCTTTCGACAGCATACGCGGCCTCGTCCGCCGTATCGTCGAATTGCTCGTCGAGCACTTCCTCGGCAACTTCGGCAGGTTCTTCCTCGTCGTTATCGTCCGATTCTCGTTCGTCTTCGCAGACGGTTTCAGCTTGTTTGAACGGCTCGTAAGAGTAGGGCGGCTCGTATTCGCTTGCCGCTTCATCGTCTGCGCTTTCGTCTTCGTCCGTCACCTGCGCCTCTTCCGCCGTATCGTCTTCGGCGGCGTAAAGCGCTTCGTGCGCAGGCTCGTATTCTTCGTCCGATATTGCTTCCTCGTCCGTTTCTTCTTGCACGACCTCTTCTTGCTCGTCGTCGGAGGGTAGGGCGGGTTGTTCTTCGTCTTGGGCGGCTTCTTTTATTTCAGTCTCGTCTTCGTTTATATCGTCGGCAGCTTCTTCGAAGGGCTCTTCCTTGATTTCTTCCTCGTCCGACTCGGCGAAAACTTCCTCGACTTGTTCGGCTTCTGCGGGGAGTTCGTCGGAAATTTCTTCGCATTCGACGTTGGAATCTTCCTCAGACTCGGACGAATCGTCTTCGTCAACGTCCTCGGCAGCGTCTTTCGCCGCTATTGAATCTTCTTCCGTTTCGGCGGGCTCTTCGACTTCTACGGGGCATTCTTCTTCGATTTGCGCGGAATCATCCTCGTTTTCTTGGTCATCAGCTGCGTTTTCGGTCGAATATTGCGCATCGGTATCCGTTTCCTGTTCGGTTAGAGATTCGTCAATGGCGATATCCGTTTCACTTTCGACTTCACTTTCGTCGGTATCGGCGGCGTCCGCTTCCGCTGCAAGTTCGGTGAACTCCTCGGCATCTTCGATTTCGAAAATCTCGAGGTTGTCTTCAAAAATGTGCAGGGTAGGCTTGCCGTCACCGAAATCATCGGTGAGATATATCTTCTCGTTCGAAGCGCTCACCGGAGAGAGCGCCAGCGCGTCGCACAATTTGTCGATCATTTGGTCGTCCAGATTGAACATAGGCAGGTCATCGACCGAAATGCGCAGGGCAAAAAACGAGCGGTTGGGATCGGATTCTTGACAAATGCAGGCAATCAGGCAATCCAACTGCAATTCGTTGACTCTATTGGCGACGCTCAAAGGGGAAATATGATAACGGTCCAAAAAACCGTCCAAAGACGACGTAATCTCGTAAACTGTCAACGAGGAATGCGCCAATGCGTTGAGTATGTAGGAATCCATTTGTTCCAGCAATTCATCGTATATATTATTTCCCATATAATAGTATTTTAGTACAAACGACCATAAAAGTCAATAAGAACGCAAATATTATAGGTGAGCGACCGCTAAAATGAAACGGCGGCGAAGCACAATACATTATGTACGGTATGAAACGTATAGTATAATCGGCATACAAAACGTATAGTTTTATAACCATACAAAATGTATAGCAATACATACAAAATGTACAATAGCGGCAGTAATGGCGTATATGTACATTTTGTATAGTATACTGTACATTATGTATAGTTGCAAATAAAACATCAGCCATGGAAGACGGGGAGTTGGTGCGCGTGTACGTTTTGTATAGTGCGCTATACGTTATGTATAGATACACAAGTTGCTCGGTAATGACTATATGTTTTGTATATCTACGACAAATATTCATGTACAAGGATACTGTCGATCGGCTTGCCGTGTTCGCTCCGGATTGTCTGTATGTCTTCGATGAATGCCTTGTTTTTGTTTGGCGGCTATTTATTCTGTACAAAACGTACGATTTTGGCCAAATTTTGCCTATATCTTTTCGCAAAAGGCGTCTTTTGCGAAAAGATATAGGCAAAGCGCAAATTTCCCTCGTCAGAGCCCGTATATACAAAAGATAATTGCCGCCCGACACCACCGAACGGAATGGGTTGGCGTGCGTGCGCTTTCGTTCGGCCAAACTGACGGATCGCCCCTGCCCTATCGACGCAAATTTGCAAAAATCGTCAAAATTCTCCTCGGGGGAAAATACTTGCATTCGCCAAAAAACGCGCGATATGTACATAATGTATAGTCAAATAAACGCCTGGTGATGGCCTATATATAATGTATACAAAATGTACAGTCAACTGTATAAAACGTATAGATAAGAATTATTGGGACCAACATTGCATTCTGTAGATTTTATACAGCAAACTATACTAAACGTATAGATGGCAATTAAGAATGAATAGCGCGACCTCACTCCCCCGCCCTGACCGTCCTTCAATAATCGAACTATACAAAATATATATATAACTATACATATTGTATACTATACATTTCATACAGCGTACTATACATTATGTATATGTATATTTCGTATAGTAAATATGTCCTTACGGCTGCTTCCCGTTTTGAGCCGTCAATATTGTCCATTGTGTATGTACAAATTGTATAGATACAAAACGTATAGGCCTATACAAAGCGTACAGTCATTCGTTTCATCGGCACGCTGTACAAAACGTATATGGTGTGTTTGAGACTATGCTATACGTTATGTATATATACAAATTGTATAGTTTGAAACGTCGCTATACATATCGTATACATACATTTTGTATACTTGGCGTTCGTCTTGCTGAGATACGATTCTTCCGCCCGCATATTGTTACTGTATAAAACGTATATTATCGGTATTTTTTGTATATTCAATCATTTTAGAAAAATATGTTTTTTTATCGAAAAAGTCTTGCAAAAATAACCTGTTTATGGTAGAATGAAACTACCATTTATGAGGTGCAGTAATGAACAATTTTAAGTACAATCTCATAATCACCCGCAAGCGTTGCAAGTATACCCAAAAGGAGATGGCGGATATGCTTGGCGTGACCGAGGGTTGCTACGCGCACTGGGAACAAGGGCGGAATGAGCCGAGCATCGCTTATATCATTCAGCTTTGCAAACTGTTACACGTTACGTCGGACGAGCTGCTGGGTGTCAACAATGACGAGAACTAAGTCGCAAACAGCGACTTTTTTCTTTGCTTAAAATCTTTTCGCAAAAATTATTGCATTTCCGCTCAATCCGTCTTATCATAATAGTATGGACAATTACTTTCAAAACCGCGATATCGAAAACACGAAGAAGCTGAGCGCGCTACGCAAGCAACTGCCGCCCTACTGCGGCAAGTATTTCGTCGCCATTTCTTCGGTCACGACGGCTTTGACGAGATTGGGCTACGCACGCGATTTGCTCATATTCTTCAACTACCTCTGCTCTACCGGTCAATTCGGCATGTGCACACCCCCCGAGTTCGATATCGACCGTCTCAACGCCGTAACGCAATCGGACATCGAGGCCTATCTCGATTATCTGTCCAATTACGAGGTGGACGGCAAAATATACGTCAATAAATTGAGCGCCATGTCGCGCAAACTGTCCGCCGTGCGCTCTCTCTTCAAATATCTGTATAACAAGGACTTGTTGCACGAAAACGTTTCCGCCAAGGTGCTGACGCCCAAACTGCACGAAAAGGAAATCATTAGGCTGGAGTCGGACGAAATGCAGCGCTTTATGGACGTGGTGGAACGCGGCGACAATCTGGGCGAGGGGCATCAATCGGCCTACCACAAAAACGTCGCCCTGCGCGATATGGCCATCACTACCCTACTGCTCGGCACGGGCATTCGTATCAGCGAATGCGTCGGCCTCAACGTGGACGACCTGGACTTCGACAACCGCAAATTCGTCGTGACGAGGAAAGGCGGCAGTCGCTCCATATTGTATATGCCCCAAGAGGTGATCGACGCGTTGCAGGCCTACCTCAGCGTACGTTTGGCCATTCCCACAGATACCGACGCCTTGTTTTTGTCCCTGCAAAACAGGCGTATCAACGTGCGTACCGTGCAGATTATGGTGCGAAAATACGCCGCGGCCGCCGTGCCGACGAAGCATATCACGCCGCACAAATTGCGCTCTACGTTCGGTACCAATCTATATAGAGAAACCAAAGATATTTATGTCGTGGCCACCGTACTCGGCCATAGCGACGTGAATACGACCAAAAAACACTACGCCGCCATCAGCGAAGATATCAAAAAGCAGGCGGCAGAGGTCGTGCGCTTGCGCCCCTCGGACGGCGACGATACGCACGAATAACGCAGTCTATTTTTTCGATTTATTGTTGGGAACAACGACGCTGTCGATCAAAACGCCGTTGTAGTCCGCCATATCCAAGCATTTCATGCAGTTATCACAGCGCTTCGTGGGATCCAGATCGCACATATCGCAAGCGCCGCAATCGTCGCAAATAACGCCTTTGACCAAAATACATTCCTTGCCGACGTTGGGATTAGTCATGCTTTGCCTCCAATACCGCTCGTAAACATTGTTTGACGGCCAAATACGCGTGTTCGTAAGTCAATGCGCCCTGTAAATAGGCGATATAGGGCTTTTTGATGGGCGCGTCCGCGCTCAATTCGATGCTGGCGCCGCCTACGAACGTGCCCGCCGCCATGATGACTTGATCTTGGTAGCCGGGCATATCCCACGGATACGGCACCACGTTGCTGTCGATGGGCGAAACCTTTTGGATCTCGCGGATAAAGGCTATCAATTCGCTCTCGCTGTCGAATACGATACTGCGGATAATATCGTAGCAATCGGCGTTGGCCTTTGGGATAGTGGTGTAGCCCGCTATCGTGAACGCGTGCCCGAAGAGAATGCTGCCTTTCAACGCCCCCGCGACCACGTGCGGCGCCATAAACAGGCCTTGATAGTAGTATTGATAGCCGTAGGCGTAGGAACCAACTTCCATGCCGATACCCGGTGCGGTCAGGCGATAGGCGGCGGCGTCTACGTAGCGTTTTTTGCCCGCCAAATAGCCGCCCGTGGGTGCCAATCCGCCCCCGATATTTTTGATAAGACTGCCTGCGATGAGGTCTGCGCCGACGTCCGTCGGCTCGGAATCCTGGACGAATTCGCCGTAGCAATTATCCACGAATATGACGGCCTCACTATCTATGGACTTGACGAAGGAAATGCACTCGCCGATGGCTTGGACGGACAAGGCGTTGCGATCGGAATAGCCGCGTGAGCGCGTGATGAAGACCACTTTCGGGCGTTCGGCGAGGGCGCGGCGTATGGCGTCGAAATCGAACGCGTCGCCTATCAAATCCACTTGTCGATAGGCAATGCCGTATTCGCGCATACCGCCCGCCTCTTCCCCGTTGATGATGCTGTCGAGGGTATCGTAGGGCTTGCCCGTCACCGAAAGAAGGGTGTCGCCCGGACGCAACAAGCCGAATAAGCCGATGGCCAAGGCGTGCGTGCCGCCCGTAATAAGCGGGGAAACGATAGCCGCCTCCGCGTGGAAGACGTCGGCGTAAACCGCGCACAGTGTGTCGCGGCCTATATCGCCGTAGCCGTACCCCGTGGAGCCTTTGAGGTGGCGTTCGGAGACGTTGTTGCGGCGAAAAGCGTCCAGCACTTTGGCTTGATTGGCGAGCGCGACGCGGTCTATTGTGGCAAATTGCGCACCGGCCGCTATCACTGCGTCCGTTAGTATTCGTTGAATTTTGTCGTCGATATCAGTCATTTTCGATTACCTTATTTAGGTTGGAATTGAATTCTTTGTAGTCCAGCCATACCGCGTTTTCGTATTGGCGGAACCAGGTCAACTGCCGCTTGGCGTAGTTGCGCGAGCGTTTTTTGATGAGTTCTATCGTGCCCGAATAGGAATTTTCACCCCGCAGATATTCGGCCATTTCTTTGTAGGCGATGGCTTGGAAGGACTGCGCCGAATACGGCACGCCGCTTGCCAGTAACGCGATTACTTCGTCCACTAAGCCCTTGGCTTCCATCACGTCCACGCGAAGATTGATGCGCTCGTATAAGTCCGCTCTGTCGCCCGACAGCACGAACATACGGTAGTCGTAGCGTGGCTCTTTGTGCATATCGCCCAGGCTGTGCTCCTCTCCGTTGAGGGCTAATTCCAGCGCACGCCCTACCCTTTTTACGTCGTTGGGAAAGAGTTTTGCGGCGCGTTCGGGCGCTTTTTGGCGAAGCAGTTCGTACATATATTCGTTGCCTTTTTCGGCGTACATCGCTTCGATTTGCGCTCGAATTTGGGGATTATACTCGCGAAAAGTCATGGGATACAATAGCGAATTGATGTATAACCCCGTGCCGCCCACGAGTATGGGCGTCTTGCCGCGGGATAGTATATCGTCCACGCAAGCGGAAGCCATGCGTTGATACTCCGCCACCGAAAAAGGCGCGTCCGGCTCTACCACGTCAATCATATAATGCGGCACGCCCTGCATCTCCTCGGGGGTGACTTTGGCCGTGCCGATATTCATGCGACGGTAGATTTGCATACTGTCCGCGCTGACGACTTCGCCGTCCAAAGCCTTGGCGGCGGCTACGCTCAGCGCCGTTTTGCCGGTGGCCGTGGGGCCACCTATCACGATAATTCTACCCTTCATACGATACGTTTGAACATCTTGTCGAGTTGATATTTGCTGAGTTTGATATAGGCGGGTCTACCGTGCGGACAATGCGCGGGCAAGGCCTCGCCGAATAGGTTTTGACACAGCAATTTGATGGCGTCCACGTCCATATAGGTATTGCCTTTGACGGCGGCTCTACACGCGGTGTACGCCAATTTTTCGTGCAAAATGCGCGCGTTGGTGCCGTCGAATCCTTCGCTCAACAACAGATGGACGAACGCTTGTACGTCCATATCGACGAGCAAAGCGGGCATGGCTTCGAGGGAAAACGAGGTCTCGCCCGTCCGTTTGATGTCGATACCCAAAGCGCAAATATCCGCAAGGCGGTCGGAAAGCAACGCGCTCTCCTCTTCCGCAAGGTCGAAGTCGTACGGCACGAGCAAGGGTTGCACGACTAAGTTTTTGTCGGCGTATTGGCGTATAATGCGGTTGTACAGCACGCGTTCGGCCGCGGCGTGCTGGTCGACGAGCAATAGTTCGCCCTTGTACTCCGCCACGATATAGGTGCCGAGCACCTGCCCCACTACGCGTAGCGCGGACGAGTCAAAAGGCTCCTCGGCGGGCGGTGTATCGGTAGATTTCGGCTCCTCTTGGGCGTAACCGCCAAGCAAGTCGACGCCTACGTCTTCGGTCGGAAAGTCCTTTCGCTCGGTCGAACGGGGCGCGACGGCGGGACTGTCGAAATCGAAGGGAAGATCCGATTTGGCGTTGACCGCGTCGAACAAGTTGTCCCGATAGGCCGTATAGGCTTGCGCATAAGCGTCATTTTCGGCGAAACGAGACGTGTTTTGGGGCGCGTCGACATCGAGTTCGACGTGCGACGGGACTTCGTCTCCCACTGGTTTTTGCGGCGAAACGGCTTCGATGGGTTGGTTGAACAGGATATCGCGCGAGCGCAAGTATTCTTCGAGTGCCTGCCGCACCACGCGATAGGCAAAGCCGAACAATTTGTTGGCGTAGACGAAACGCACGTCCGCTTTGGTGGGGTGCACGTTGACGTCTATCTCGTCGTTGGGCATACGGATATGCAAGGCGAACAACGCGTAGTTGCGTTTCATCAGGTAGTCGCGATATGCGTTGTTGACCGAGGCGGACAAAGTGGCGTTGGAGACGACTCTGCCGTTGACCACGGTGATTTGATTGGCGCGTGTGCCCGCCGTGTAGTCCACGTCCGAGACGTACCCCTCGACGGTATAGCCGTATTCGCTTTTGGCGACGTGCAGCATGTGCCCGAACGCCTCTTCGCCGAAGACCGCGCACACGGCGGACTCGAGCCCGTCGCCCGTCGTCTGCAAGAGGGTTTTGCCCTCGCCCGTCAAGGTGAAACGGATATGCGGATTGGCGATGATCAACCGTTCGCACAACGCGACGATATCCCGCCCTTCCTGCTTGGCTGACCGCAAAAACTTGAGACGCGCGGGGGTATGATAGAACAAATTGCGCACCTCGACGGTCGTGCCCACGGCACCAGAAGATAGCATAGCCTTGCCGATTTCGTTGCCGCTCGCTGTGATTGCGTATGCCTCGCCGCCCGCTTGGCGCGAGGTCAATTTGACCATAGCCACCGCGGCAATAGAAGCCATCGCTTCGCCGCGGAATCCAAGCGTGCCGACGTGGAAAAGGTCTTCGGCCGTGGTGATTTTGCTGGTGGCGTGGGGCAAAAACACTTTGTCGAGGTCGTCTGCTGAAATACCTTTGCCGTTGTCCGAAACACATATTTCGTCCAAGCCGCCCCCCGTAAAGCGCACGAAAACCTCGGTAGCGCCCGCATCCAATGCGTTTTCTACCAATTCTTTGACGACGGACGAAGGTTTTTCGACCACTTCACCCGCCGATATTTTGTTGTAGACGGACGCGTCAAGTACGTGGATATCAGCCATGGTTTGCCCTCTCGATAAGGTCGGCCAACACCAGCATAGCCTGCACGGGCGTCAGCCGTTCGACGTTGGTCTCCTTGAGTATTTTGCGTATTTCTTCGGCGGTTTCGTCGTGCTCTGCAAACATACTCATTTGCGATTGATTTACACCGCCTAACGTGTCCAACATAATGGAATTGGTGTCGCTCGCTTCGCGGCGTTCGAGCTTCTTGGCAATCTCTTTGGCGCGTACCAAGACGGGTTTTGGTACGCCCGCCATGCCCGCGACCTCGATGCCGAAACTCTTGTTGGTGCCACCGCGTGCGATGCGGTGCAAAAACACCACGTTGTCGCCCTTCTCGTCCACCAATACGCGGTAGTTCTTGACCGCAGCCAACTTGCCCTCCAACTCGGTCAATTCGTGGTAGTGCGTGGCGAACAAGGTCTTGGCGCCTACGACGTTGGTGACGTATTCCATCACGCTCCAGGCGATGGACAGGCCGTCCACCGACGAGGTGCCGCGCCCGATTTCGTCCATAATAAGCAGGGAATCCTTGGTAGCGTTGTGCAGAATGTTGGCCACCTCGATCATCTCCACCATGAATGTACTCTGCGCGTTGGCGAGGTCATCCGAAGCGCCCACCCGCGTGAAAATGCGGTCGACGAGGCATATCTCCGCCTTTTCGGCGGGGACGAAACAGCCCACGTGCGCCATCAAAACGATGATGGCCACCTGCCGCATATAGGTACTTTTGCCCGCCATATTGGGGCCGGTGATGACCATGGTGCGGCAATCCTTGTCCAAGGTGGTGTCGTTGGGCGTGAACTTGTTTTTGCCGAGCAATTTCTCGATGACGGGATGGCGCCCGCCCACGATATTGATGGCCTTGATCTTGGCGCCGATGGTGGGCTTGACGTAGTTGTTTTCGATGCTCACCAAAGCGAAGGACAGCAAGGTGTCCGCCTCGGCGATGGCGCCCGCCGTGACGATGAGGTCCTTGACGATGGCGTTGAGCATACTGCGCAACTGCGCGAAAATGGCCTGCTCCAAAGCGACCGCTTTGTCGTGTGCGCCCAGCACCTTGCTTTCCAACTCGATGAGTTCGTCCGTCTTGTAGCGTTCGCCGTTGGTCAAGGTCTGCTTGCGTTGGTAGCGCTCGGGCACCAAGTCAATATTAAGCTTAGTCACCTCGATATAGTAGCCGAATACGTGGTTGAAACCTATTTTGAGGTTTTTGATGCCCGTCTCGGCCTTTTCTTTGTTTTCCAAATCCTTGATCCATTGCTTGCCGTTGGCCTCGGCCGAGCGGTATTCGTCCAAATCGCGGTTGAAACCGTCGGCAATGTAGCCGCCGTCGCTGACGAGCATGGGCGGATTGTCGCAAATGGCCTTGCTGACCACCTCGGTCTCGCGCTCGAAGAGGGAGATATCGGCGGCGAGGGATTGCAACAACTCGCACTTGGCCTTGTCGAGTATGCCTTTGACGACGGGCAGCACGACCAGCGAATTGCCGATGGCGAGAACGTCGCGGGGGTTGACCGAATTGTACGACACCTTGCCGGCCAAACGCTCCAAATCGCGCACACAGCCCAAAACACGCGTCAAATCCGTGCGTAGGCGCACGTTTTTGATGAGTTCGGCTACGGCTGCAAGCCGCTCGTTGATGGCCTTCTCGTTGCGCAAAGGCGCGTCTATCCATCGGCGCAAATTCCTTGCGCCCATCGCCGTCTGCGTCTTATCCATCAGCCAAAGCAAAGTGCCCTCTTTGCGGCGGTCGCGAATGGTCTCGGTGAGTTCGAGATTGCGCCTGGTGGCCGCGTCGAAGAACATAATGGACGATTGATTGACCTTTTGCACCTTGTTGAAATGGGACAAAGCGCGCTTTTGCGTCTCCAACAAATAGGACATAAGAGCGCCTGCCGCCGATATGCCCAAGGGACAATCCTCGCACTCGTAGGCCTCCAAGGTGCGCACGCCGAATTGTTGGCACAATACGCCGTACGCGTCCGTATATTTGAAGGCGTAGTCGTAGTATATGGTGGGATTGACGCGGTACACGGCGTCGGGATTGAGCCTATTCTTGCCGTCCGCGTTGAGGATTATCTCGCTGGCGTGTACGCCGTTGAGAATGTTCTCGGCCATCTTTAGAGCGTCCTCTCCCTCGGTCTGCGTCAACTTAAATTCGCCCGTCGAAAGGTCGGCGTAGGCGACGCCGCAGCCCTTGGCGGTGTAATAAAACGCGGCGAGATAGTTGTTTTGCTTCTCGTCGAGAATGGTGTCCTCGACCACCGTGCCCGCCGTGATGACACGAACGACGTCACGTTCGAGCATACCCTTGCTCTCGCCCGGCGAGGTAAGTTGCTCGCAAATAGCCACCTTGTAGCCCTTGTTGATGAGACGGCTGACGTAGGTGTCGACCGCGTGGTAGGGAACGCCGCACATGGGCGCACGCTCGGGAAGACCGCAATCGCGGCCCGTGAGCGTCAACTCCAACTCGCGCGAGACCGTAACGGCGTCGTCGAAAAACATTTCGTAGAAGTCGCCCAGACGGTACATCAATATGACGTCGGGATATTGCTCCTTGACGTCCATATAGTGTTGCATCATAGGGGATAATTTGGATTTGTCCGGCAAGCTCATAGTATCTCTCCAAACAATGAAGCGGACTGTGACCGCGTGATTTTGACCGTAACGAATTGCCCGATAAGGTCGGCGCCGCCCTCGAAAGTGACCAATCGACCGCTCTCCGTCCTGCCGCACACGCACCCTGCCCGCTTGGGCGCGACGTCCTCGACCAGCACTTCATACGAATGCCCCGTGTAGGTGTCGCTGATCTCTTTGGTGATGCGGTTTTGTTCGGCAACCAAAGCGGTGATACGCGCTTTTTTGACGCCGGGCGGTATCTGCTCCATCGTGGCGGCGGGCGTGCCTTTGCGCGGCGAATAGACGAAGGTGAACGCGTTGGAGAAGCGCACCTTGCGTACCAGATCCAAGGTGTCCTCGAAGTCCTCATCCGTCTCGCCGGGGAAGCCGATCATTATGTCCGACGTAATGCCGACGTCGGGCAATTTGGCCTTGAGTTCCTCGATGATGGCGAGGTAGCGGGCGCGATCGTAGTGGCGATTCATCGCTTTGAGAATCCTGTCCGAACCCGATTGCACGGGCAAGTGCACGTTGTTGCATATATTGGGATAGCGCGCTATGACGTCGATGACTTTGCTCGAAAAGTCCTTGGGGTGCGAGGTCATAAAGCGTATGCGGTATTTGCCTTCGATTTGGGCGATGCGCTCTAGGAGGTCTGCGAAGTTTTCGCCGTCCGCAAGGTCGCTGCCGTAACTGTCTACGTTCTGCCCGAGCAAGGTGATCTCCTTGTACCCTTCGGCGATAAGCGCGCGCACCTCGGCGACCACGTCCTCGATTTTGCGCGAACGCTCACGCCCGCGCACGTAGGGCACGATGCAGTAGGTGCAAAAATTGTTGCAACCGTACATAATATTGACCCAAGCGTTGGGATAGGAGGTACGGGTAACGGGCAATTTGGCGTCCGCGTCGACGGTGCTGTCGGCGAGCGAAACGCTCTTTTTTCCGCGCCGTCTGGCTACGACTGCGGCGGGTAATTCGGCCAAATTGGACGTGCCCAAAACGATATCCACGTAGGGGAATTTCTTTTTGAGCAACTCGGCGGCGCCTTTTTGCTGGGTCATACAGCCCACGACGGCGATAATCATGTCTTTCTTTTGGCGTTTGAGCCCTTTCAAAACCCCGATATTGCCCTGAATCTTCTTCTCGGCGGTGTCGCGGATACAGCAAGTATTGAAGACCACGATATCCGCGTCTTCTTCGCTATTGCACGCCGAATAGCCGATGGCTTCGAGCATACCGGCGATCTTTTCGGACTCATGCACGTTCATTTGGCAACCGTACGTCTTGATAAGGTAATTCATAACCCCCTCCGCTTTGACAAATTATACAACCATACGAACGCCCATTCTAACGAATGGTATCTAACTGCGTATAGATTGGTCGCTGCGCTCCCTGCGTTCGGCTGCAAGGCGGCGCGAACGACGTGCAAATACTACGTGCTTGCGCGTTCGCTTCTATTATAGCATATTGCGCTCTATTTCGCAAGGATTTGGGCGACAAATATGCGCGTATATAGTATTCTCAATAAAAAATGGACGAGGCAAGCCTCGTCCAAGATTGGTTTCTATGTGCGTTTAGCCGATGATATACTTCTCGCTCTTGGCCTTGGCAGACTGCAACTCTTTCTTCTTTTCTTCGAATCCCTTGCGGTCGAACAAAGCGAAGGTGGCTTTCTTGCCCTCTTCCACGCCGGGTTGGTTGAAGGTGTTGATATTGAGCAAAGCGCCGCAGTAGGCGGTCTCGAGCATGAAGAGCATCAACAGTTGCCCCAAAGTAAACTCGTTGACTTGGGGAACGTAGATGGTGTGATTGAGACGGTTGGCCTTGGTGAGCGCGTACTCGGTGGCGATGCGCTCGTTGTTGAGCAAAGTGCCCATATCGTTGCCGCACAGGAAGTTGACGTCGGGGAAATCGGGCAAGCCCTGCGGTATGAGATATTCCTTGCGGAAATTGTCCACGGCGATGAACGTGACCACCTTGTCGAAGGGGCCTTCGGTGTACAGTTGGATTTGGCTGTGCTGGTCGGTGACGCCCAACGCTTTGACGGGCGTTTGCCCCGCGTATACGGTCTTGCCGTCGTAGTCGACGGCCTTGCCCAAACTCTCGCCCCACAGTTGGCAATACCAATCCGCGATATATTTGAGGCTGTCGGCATAGGGCATCATAACCGAAATGTTCTTGCCCTTGCGCATGGCGATATATTGCAAGACGGCGCACATCAAGGGCGCGTTCTCGGCGGGGTCGGCGGATTTGGAGCGCTCCTGCATATCTTTGGCACCCGCGAGGAATGCCTTGATATCAATGTCCAATACGGCCGCGGGCAACAAGCCCACGGGGCACAACTCGGAGAAGCGACCGCCCACCGAATCGGGAATGTAGAAGGTCTTGAAGCCCTCTTTTTGGGCCAATTTGATGAGGTTGCCTTTGCAGGTGTCCGTGGTGGCGATGACGTTCTTCGCCCAATCCGCACCGATCTGCTTTTGGAGAATATCGCTGATGATGAGGTATTGGCTCATGGTCTCGCTGGTGGCGCCCGATTTGGTGATGACGTTGAAGCAGGTCTCCTTGGGGTCGATGATATCCATCAAAGCGTTCATACGCTCGGGGTCCACGTTGTCTTCCACGTAGAACTTGGGGCCGCCGCGCTTGTCGTCGGGCAACTCGTTGTAGTGCAGGTGTTTGAGCGCCTGAAATACGGCGATGGGGCCCAAAGCCGAGCCGCCGATGCCCAGCACGACGAAGGCCTTGAACTGCTTGCGCACCGCCTTGGCGGTGGCGATGATATCCTCGACGATGGCGTCTTGGTTGTAGGCCAATTCCGCCCAGCCGAGCATCCCTTTGCCGCTGTTGTCGCGCACGTACTCGAAAGCCTTGGCCGCTTGGGGCTTGATGGCCTCGATCTCTTGGTCGGTGAAGCCCTCTTTGCCGATATAATCGGCCATCATATTGTTGTAATCCAATCTGATACGTTCCATATTCTTCTCCTTACTTGACGTTTTGTCTTAGTGATTTCAGATATTGCAAACTGTCTTGCAACTCATATACTTCCTTGAAATTGTTCTGGTAGGCTTCGATGAGCACCGCGCCCTCGAACCCCATATCGGCAAGGCGTTGGAAAAACGCCTTGAAGTCGAAACTGCCCCTGCCCGGCAAGCACAAAGTCTTGTCGTCGTCGTAGTCAACGACGTGCACGGTGGCCAAGCGGCTGCCCATGGCGTCCAGATAGGCGTAGACGTCCACCTCGGACTGCATGGCCTGCTTGATATCCAAAGTGGTGCGCAAATCCGCGTCGTAGGGCGACAAAGAGGTGATGAATTCGGGATAGTTGTAGTAGGCCCAATGCACGTTTTCGTAACACAAAGTGACGCCGTATTCGTGGCATATCTCGTCCACGTGCTTGACCTTGGGGCCGAAAGTGGCGAAGTCGATATGGTAGGGCTTGCGTTTGAGCCGCGCCGGCCCGTGAAAGGTGTAGAACTTCGCGCCCATCATCCGTCCGTTGCCCAACGCCAACCGAAGCCACTCTTCCGCGTCCTCTACCGTCCTGGGGCTGATATTGAACAACTCGGGCTCGAAATGCTGGTTGAGCGTGTGAATGCTGTGAATGGGCAAATCGCCCTTGTTGCGCACGTACAGCCTGCCGAACTCGGGCTTGTACTCGCGGAAGGTGCTCATAAAAACCTCAGCCGTCTCCGCGCCCAAATCGCGCACGACGGGTAAGGCGTCTTCGGTGTGGTACCGCGTAAACAAGGACGCGGTGGATATTCCCAACTTGAACTGTGCACTCATAGTCGTATTATACAATACAAAAGCATATTTTGCAATCCTCACCGCAAAAAACTTTTATTTATTTGTTATTTATCGCGGTCTGACGGCTCCCCCCCCAAAAAAAAGAAAAGCGGCTAGCGAAGTAGCCGCCGATTGGTGATCGAGCGTTAATTCGCCTCGTCCGGCATTTTGAGATATACGTCGTACAATTCCCGTACCAATTCCATATCGTCTTCGACAAAGAGGCTATTGCCGCCATCGTCGTCGACGTCGACCTTAAATAGGATGGTTTCGTCTGTCTCTACGCCGCAATAGGGCCGCATGGGACGCAGGAATACGTATAAGTCTTCTTCGTGCGGAATAATGGCAATTTGCTCGAACTCACAGGTAGTGCCGTTCTCTTCGCATAGGGTGATGGGGTCGGTGTTGTCTTGGTCCAAGAGGACGTCCAGAATGTCAAAGTTCTCTTCTTTATTCATAATTGCCTCCTTCCGAGGGTATGACCTCGTGGTATATTGTCCGTAAGGACGTATTCGGTATAGTACGCCCCGCGGGCGTTCGTCAACGGTCGGGGACGAAATTTTATAAAAAAAAAAGGCTCGATCGCTCGAGCCTTTTGGATGATAGATACGCTTAGAATTCGCCTTCGATCATACCGACGTTGCCGTCCTGGCGCTTGTACACCAAACTGACCAAGCCCGTCTCGGCGTTGAGGAAGAGATAGAAATTGTTGTCCAACATTTCCATTTGGAACAAGGCCTCCTCGACCGACATACTTTGCAGTTTGTAGTGTTTGGTACGCACCAAGGTGGGCATCACTTCGGGCTCGGCCTCGGCGGGTACTTCGATCTTCTCGCGCAGATTCTTGTTGAGTTTGGTGCGATATTTGCGCATTTGGCGCTCGACTTTGGGTACGACGACGTCCACGTTGTTGTACATATTGTCCGAAGTTTCTTCGGCGCGCAAGGTGGTGGAGCCCAACGAAATGGTCAACTCCATTTTGCACTTGCCGTGTTCCTCTTTGCAGACGACACGCGCAACGTCCTCATCCGAGAAGTAATGCCCGAGTTGTTTGTCGATCTTGTGACGAATAACGTCTTCGAGATGAGCGCTGACGTCGTATTTCCTTCCGACTATTTCGATACGCATAGTTGTTGCCTCCTTATGTTGATTTGAAACGCGAGGTTTCTTGTCTACATTATACCGTATCTTTCCCCCCGTTTCAAGGGGGTATTTTCAAATTTTACGCATTTTCGGGCTTTTTTGTGGAAAAAGTGAGTTGCCCGTTCGCCATATCCACCCATACCGTATTGCCGCGCTTGACCTCGCCCGCCAATATCTTCTCGCTCAAAACGTCCTCGACGAGATTGCGAATGGTGCGGCGCAACGGTCTGGCGCCGTACTCCACGTCCGTGCCCTTGGACACGATGTAGGCCTTGGCCGATCTGGACACTTTGAGGGCGATATCGCGCTCGCCGAGTTTTTTGGCCAAGTTGGCAAGCATAATGTCGCAAATGCGGTCGATATCCTCTGCGCCCAGCCTTGCGAACATGACCACTTCGTCCAAACGGTTGATAAATTCGGGCTTCATCGTGCGCTTCAACGCCTCGATCTGCCTCTCCTTCAACTCCTCGAGTTTGGCCTCGTTGTTGGCGAATCCCACGGCCGAGCGACCGATTTCGCCGGCGCCTATGTTGCTGGTCATAATGATGATGCAGTTCTTGAAACTGACCGTCCTGCCGTGGCTGTCGGTCAAGCGACCGTCGTCCATGATTTGCAGTAGGATATTGAAGATATCGGGGTGCGCCTTTTCGATCTCGTCGAACAGTACGACGCTATAGGGTTTGCGGCGCACTTTTTCGGTGAGTTGACCGCCCTCTTCGTAGCCCACGTAGCCGGGCGCGCTACCCGTCAGACGACTGACGTTGATCTTCTCCATATATTCGCTCATATCGAAGCGAATCATCATATTTTCGTCGCCGAACATGGCCTCGGCCAACGCCTTGCACAGTTCGGTCTTGCCCACGCCCGTGGGGCCGAGGAACATAAAACTGCCGATAGGACGATTGGTGTCTTTGAGCCCCGCTCTGGCGCGGCGCACGGCCTGCGCCACGGTCTTGACGGCCTGTTCCTGCCCGATAACGCGTTTGTGCAACAACTCTTCCAGATGCAAGAGTTTTTCCGACTCGGCCTCGTTCAACTTGGTGATGGGTATCTTGGTCCAATCGCTGACGATCTCGGCAATGTCCTCTTCGGTGACCTCGCTCGTATCGCCGTGCATTTGGTTGTTCCAATTCAATTTGCGCTCGGCGAGTTGGGCGTTAAGGGCGTCGCGCTGTTTTTTGAGTTCGTAACAGCGTTCGTAATCCTCTTGATCGGTGGCGCGTTCGATTTGCTTCTGCATATCCGCTATTTGCTCCTCGAGGCGGGTTACCTCGTCGGGTTGGGTGTAGCAGCGCATACGTTTGCGCGAGCAAGCCTCGTCGATAAGGTCGATGGCTTTGTCGGGCAAATAACGGTCGGTGATATAACGGTCGGACAAGATGGCGGCGGCCGATACGGCGGCGTCGGATATGCGCACTTTGTGGTGCGTTTCGTATTTGTCGCGCAACCCGTACAATATCAATATGGTATTCTCGACCGAAGGGGGGTCCACCATGACGGGTTGGAATCTGCGCTCCAGAGCCGAATCTTTCTCGATATACTTGCGGTATTCGTCAATGGTGGTGGCGCCGATGGTGTGCAGTTCGCCGCGGGCAAGCATGGGCTTGAGAATGTTGGCCGCGTCCATGCCGCTCGATTCGGTGCTACCCGCCGAGATAATGTTGTGGATCTCGTCGATGAACAAGATGATATTGCCCGAATTTTTGATTTCGTCGATGGCGTTTTTGAGCCTTTCCTCGAAGTCGCCGCGGTATTTGGTGCCGGCAAGCAAACTGCCCATATCCAAGGAGAAAATACGCATATCCTTGAGGTTTTCGGGCACTTTACCCTCCACGATGGCTTGCGCCAACCCCTCGACGACGGCGGTTTTGCCTACGCCCGGCTCACCGATAAGCACGGGATTGTTCTTGGTGCGGCGGGATAGTATCTGTATGACGCGCTCGATTTCCTGCGCGCGGCCGATAACGGGATCGAGTTGACCTCTGCGCGCTTTTTCGGTGAGGTCGTAGCCGATTTTGCCCAACTTGGGGTTCTTGTCCAAATCGCCCGAGCCGCCATGGTATTCCTTGCGGTCTGCTTCGTAGCCCTCGTCTTCGTCCTCATCCTCGTCTTCGGTCTCTTGGTAATCGGATTGGTTCTGCATGACGCCGGGGATATTGAAGCGGAAAGTGAAGCCGCCGCCCATTCTGCCGAGCGTATCGAGCAAATCGTTCTTTTGGCGCGTTTGCTGTACGTTGTTGAGGTTGTCCAACAGCATCTTGTAGGTTTCGTCCACGTTCATACCGCACTCTTCGATGATGCGCGTAGCGCGGCTGGGAACGTGCAGGAGTCCCAAGAAAAGATAGAGTTCGTTGACGGAGCCGCCGTTGAACTTGGCGGCCAACTTGTCCGCGTGCTCGAACACCTGCTTGGCGGCGTCCGAAACCTTGACCGAGGATGATGCGGCGGCGGGCGTGAAGTTCTGCTCCACTCTGACGCGCGTCACGCCGTACTCCGCCAATATATTCTGCACTTTGTTTTGATAGTGCACCAAACCCGCCAAAATATGTTCGGGGCGCAATTCGCCGCCCGTGCGCATAGCCTTGCTGATGGCGTAATTGATGCCGAATTTTGTCGTATAATCGTAATTGTCGAAATTCATAATGTCCTCCTTATTCCAAACCCTCCACGTACTTGCGGAAGGCGTCTTTGTTGCCCTCGTCCACCGCGAGGTGGTTGAAGGCGTGTATGTAGCCGAATTTATTGCCCACGTCGTAGCGCTCGCCCGAGAACTTGCAGTATTGCACGTGTGCTTTTCCGGCCTCGATATTGAGAGCGTCCGTGAGCCACAATTCGCCCGCACGGACGTCCGTGTTGCGCAGTATTTCAAATCCCTTTTTGTCCAATACGAAGCGCCCGAGGCTGGTCAAATTGCCCGACAGTTCGCCCTGCGGCTTCTCTACGATGCGGCTGACTCTGCCGTTGCGGTCGGTCTCGGCCTTGCCCTCTACGAGGGCACAGGTGCGGATGATCTCCTCTTTTTGCGCCTGTACGCCGATGACCGAGCAATAGTCGTGCGTGGTAGATACGTCGATGAGTTGCTTGGTGGCGGCGGGATCGCCCACGATGATATCGTCGCCGAACAAGACGGCTACCGTCTGTCCGTCGGCGAATTCCATGCCGCGAAGAACGGCGGCGCCCGAGCCGTACAGATTGCCTTGATAGTTGAAGGCTACGCTGACCATCTTGCCCAAACAGTTGTATTCGTAGGTGCCGCCTTTGTCGAAGGTGCGCGGATCCTCGGTGCCCGCGAAATATTTGGCAACCATCCCTTTTTCGTGATTGATGACGAACAAAATCTCGGTGACGCCGCTCGCCACGGCCTCTTCCACGATGTATTGCAACGTGGGTTTGACGCCGATGGGCAGCATCTCCTTGGCGATGATGTTGGTGATGGGTTGCATCCGTGTACCGCGACCTGCTACGGGGATAATGGCTTTTTTGATCATATTGCTCTCCTTTATGATTTGCCTATTGGCAATTTGCGTTTTTCGGTGTATAATAATGGTATGCTTACACCCGATTTTTCTCGTATCATCCTGCATATCGACGCCAACAACTTCTACGCGTCCTGCGAATGCGCCCGCAACCCCGAACTCAGGGGACACCCCTTGGTGGTGTGCGGCAATCCGCAAAAACGCAAAGGTATCGTGTTGGCCAAGTCCTACGAAGCCAAACGCTACGGCATTCAAACGGGGGATACGGTGTTTACCGCCCAAAAGAAGTGCCCTAACGTTATTTTGATTCAACCGGACTTTTCTATTTATTCCTATTACAGCAAGCGGCTGTTTGCGCTCTACACGCAGTACACCGACCGCGTGGAAAGTTTCGGTATGGACGAGTGCTGGCTGGACGTCACGGGCTCCAAGCGCCTCTTCGGCGACGGCAAGCAAATCGCGGACGCCATACGCGAGAAGGTCAAGGAAGACCTACGACTCACCGTATCCGTCGGCGTGTCCTTTACCAAGGTCTTCGCCAAACTCGGCTCGGACTACAAGAAGCCCGACGCTACCACGGTCATCGACCGCGACAACTACCGCACCCTCGCCTGGGGCCTGCCCGTCGGCGATATGATCATGGTCGGGCACCAGACCGAGAAAGCCTTGCGCAACATCGGCATACTCACCATAGGTGAGTTGGCCAACGCGCCCGAGAATATCCTGCGGGACAAGTTCGGCGTCAACGGCGTCAAACTAATGCACGCGGCGCAGGGTATCGAGGACGGCGAAGTGATGCACTACTACGACCACGTGATACCCGAAAGCATTTCCAACGGCACCACCACCTCGGTGGATATCGAACGCGTCGAAGAAGCGCTCGCTCTCGTTACCACATTATCCGATATGGTGACCACGCGCCTGAGGGGGTACGGCCTACGCGCCATGGGTTGCTTCATCTACTGCAAATCGCACGATTTCGCGGGATTCGGCGGCACCATGCGGCTGGACTACCCCATCGGCTCGGCGAGCGAACTCATTGACAACTGTATGGAGATGCTGCGCTCTTTGTGGAGCGAACGCTCGTTCGTACCCTTGCGCTCCATCACCTTGGGCGTGTCGCGCCTCATCGGCGGCGACGTCTATTGGCAGACCTCTATATTTGACACGGTGGACCACCAACGCAACACGCAGGCCGACCAAGCCGTGGACGGCATACGCGCCAAGTTCGGCAAAGGCGTCATTTCCAGAGCCGCCACCCTCACCTACACCTATACGACGGACGAAATACTCGACGACAGCACCTACAAACCCTTCAAAAAGAACTGATTTTCGCAAAAAAACGTTTGACTTTTCGAGGATTCTATAATATAGTATTACCATCAATCGGTTAGCGAAAGGTAGGTGAAAAGGAATGTCAGTCGTCAAAGTACGTGATGGTGAGTCGTTGGACAGCGCTATCAAACGCTTCAAGCGTCAATGTACCAAGGAAGGTATCATCGGCGATATCAAGCGCAAAGAGGCTTATGAAAAACCCTCCGTTAAGCGTAAGAAGAAGCAAGAAGCCGCCAGAAAGCGCAAGAACAACCGTGACTAATCCTTAGTCCCTACCGCACCTTCGGGTGCGGTTTTTCTTTTCAGCACATTTTGTCGCCCAACTGCTCGCCGCCCAAAATATGGACGTGCAGATGCTCCACGCTTTGACAACCGAATTGTCCCTTGTTGCTGACCAAACGGAAGCCGTCGGTCAAGCCCAACTCGTCCACCATCGTCGAAACCTTTTTGACGCACTTGGCGAGAGTGCCCGCCTGTCTGTCCGTCATCTCAACTATGTTGGCGTAGTGCTCCTTGGGCAAAAGAAGCAAATGCACCTTGGCCTGCGGATTGAGATCTTTGATGATCATCATATCCTCGTCCTGGTAGACGCAATTCGTGGGGATTTTACCCGAGATAATGTCGCAAAATACACACATATTTTCTCCTTATACGATTTCTGCCAACACGCCGTCCATATAGGGCGACAGGCAACGTACCGTATACACGCTGTTGGGTTTGCACGCATGGTGCAACGGAATGTAGACTTTAATATAATTGGAAGTATGCCCCTGCATATACATATCGTCCGCACGCTCGGTAGCCGCTTCCAACGTATATCCTATAAAACTATGTACGAACGCCGTGGCAAGTTCGTTCTTGAGCGCGCTCATCTGCCCCACGCGGCGCTGCATTTCTTCGGGCGCGACGGGCGGCAAGACGTAGGCTTTGGTGCCCTTTCTGCGACTGTACGGGAAGACGTGCAGATTGGCGAATTCCATCTCCCGAACGAACGCGAGGCTTCGGTCGAACTGCTCCGCCGTCTCGGTGGGGAAGCCCACGATGACGTCCGTCGTAACGGCCGCCAAGGGGAAATACGCGCGTATGAGCGCCACTTTGCGGGCGAATTCGGCCGTGGTGTAGTGGCGATTCATCGCCCTGAGCGTCTCGTCGTCCCCCGATTGAAGGGAGAGATGGAAGTGATCGCAGAAGTTGCCCGCCTCTTTCATGGCGGCGAGCAATTCGTCTGTGATGACGTTCGCTTCGAGCGAGCCGAAGCGGAACCTGGCGGGAATGACGCTTAGCGCTTTGACCAGATCCACCAAAGACAAGCCCAAATCCAACCCGTAGGCGGCCGTATTGATGCCGGTCAGCACCAATTCGGCGTGCGTATTCGCTTTGACGGCGCACTCGGCGACCACGTCTTCCAACGCCCTCGAACGCGCCCTACCGCGCAGATAGGGCACCAGACAATAACTGCAAAAATTGTTGCACCCGTCCTGCACTTTGACGTTGCCGCGGGCACGCTCGCCCTCGCCTATTATCAACGGCTCGAACGAGGCGGGAATCTCTTTGACGTTTTGCCCCGTAGGCAAGCCGCACACGTCCATTTTGTCGGCGGTGCCGCCCACGAAATCCACGTTTTTGTCCGCAAATTGCGCGGGATTGTTTTGGGACGCGCAGCCTACGACGTATATCTTGGCGTCGGGATTGTATTTGCGCACCCGCGCCACGCATTGACGACTCTTTTTCTCCGCTTCTGCGGTGACGGCGCAGGTGTTGATGACGTAGATATCCGCCACGCTCAACTCCTCGGACACCTCGTAGCCGAGCCGTTGAAAAGCGGCGGCGATGCTGTCGCATTCACATTGATTGACCTTGCAGCCCAGATTGACGACCGCGACTTTCATCACAATACCTCCAACGTCGAACATACCACGCCCAGCGCCACGATGGCCGCCGTTTCGGCACGCATAATCCGCTTGCCGAGACTGAACGTCACCGCGCCTTTTTGACGGGCAAAATCGGCCTCTTCGTCGGTAAAACCGCCTTCGCTACCGATAATAACCGCCATATCTTCGGGCGTTTTGCCCGCCAACGCGTCGCGCAGCAGGCGTTTATCTTCCTTTTCGTAGGCCATATAGACGGGTTTGTCCGTATCGAACAATGCCTCGAACGGCACCGCGTCTCGTACCGTGGGCAATTTGGCGCGGCCGCATTGCTTGCAGGCTTCCAACACGATGCGCTCCAACCGCTCTTTGCGTACAGAGCGCTCGGCCGTGTTGCGACTGACGAAAGGCCGAATGACGTTGGCGCCGATCTCCACGGCTTTTTGCACCTCGATCTCCAACTTCTCGGGTTTGATAAGCCCGCAACACAGGGTAAGGTCGAATGGAAGTTCCGCGTCGTTGGGGACTCTGTCGTCTATCCGCAAGGTGGCTTTGACCTTGTCAATGGCCGTCACGGTGCAGTAGTAGTCGTAGCCCGAATTGTCGCACACGATGGCCTTGTAACCCACCTTGAAACGCAAAACGCCCGTCATGTGACGGTACTCGTCGCCGACCACCGTTACGGCGTCGCCGTCGATATATTCGGGGGTTACGTAAAACCTGCGCAATTCCATATTACACCCGCATAAGGTAGGCGCGCCAATCTTTGAGCGCGACCTCTTCCTCTACCGCGAAGCCTTTTTGCCGATAGACGGCCAGCACTTCGTCTTTGCGTTCGGCGATGATGCCGGACACGATTAGATAGCCGTTCTTGCGGATATGCCGTCCGACCGTGTCGGCGAGCGTGATGAGGATATCCGCCGTTATGTTGGCAAGCACCACGTCGGCGGTATGGGAACACCCGTCCAATAGACTTGCCGTCCGCGCCTCGTAGTTCGTCACGCCGTTCAAAGCGGCGTTTTCGCGCATATTCTTCATCGCGTTGTCGTCTATGTCGGCGAAGTAGCAATGCGCGGCGCCCATCTTCATGGCGGCGATGCCCAATATGCCCGAGCCGCAGCCAACGTCGATGATTTGCTTGCCCTTGACGTCAAGTTGTTGGAGCAATTTCAAGCACATCTGCGTGCTCTCGTGCTCGCCCGTGCCGAACGCCATGCACGGATTGATTTTGACGGTGATTTTGCCTTCCGTCTCGGTCTCCCAAGCGGGCAACACGGTGACGTCGCCCACCCGTATGGGCTTGTAAAAAGCCTTCCAATTGTCGTACCAACTGTCGTCGTCGGTCGTTTCGCCCAACGCGATATCCAATAACCCCATATCCACGGGCATTGCTTCTCGGGCGAAGTCCAACTGCTCGCGCAACGCTTTGAGGGAAAGGTCGGAGGGCTTGTCCCCGTAGAAAGCCGTCACTTTGACGACGTCGTCCTGCGCGAAAAGGCTGTCGTCTATGTAGTCCCAAAAGAGTTCGGACTTCCCTTTGACAAGGTCGGCGAGGTCGTTTTTATCCTGAATACTCACGCCCTCGGCGCCCATCTCGAAGAGATAGCACGACACGATGTCCGAGCCTAAGGTCGTGGTCGATACGGTAACGGTATAACTCATATTACTTGTTTTGGTCGTTGAACTTCTTGAGGCTCTCCTCTTGCGAGGCGGAGAGGCTGTTGCCGAACGCGGTCAGCGCGTCGCGCTGTGCCTTGGACAGTTTGGTGGGTGTGACCACCTTGACGGTGAAGTACAAATCGCCGTATACGTCGCGCATGGCGGACTTCATACCCTTGCCCTTCAATTTGAACACCGCGCCCGTTTGGGTGCCCTCGGGTATCTTGTACTTGACGTTGCCGTAGGGCGTGGGCACGTTGATCTCGCCGCCCAACGCGGCGACGATATAACTAAGGGGCATCTCGTACTGCAAATCGTTGTTGCGACGCGTGTACAAGGGGTGGGGTTTGACGCTGACGGCGATGATGAGGTTGCCGTTGGGGCCGCCGTTCATGCCGCACTCGCCGTCGCCCTGATAGACGATGGTCTGCCCGTCGGCGATGCCGGCGGGTATGTTGGCGTGCACCGTGCGCATATTGACCACGAAGCCCTTGCCCGAGCAATCGGGACACGGATCGGTGATGATCTTGCCTTTGCCCTTACAATCGGGGCACACCGACTCCTGCACCACCTGTCCGAACAGGCTGTTGGTGCGAATGCGCACCACGCCCGTGCCCCCGCAACGGGTACACGAACGCGTGGCGTTGGCGGATTTGGCACCCGAACCCTTGCAGGTGGGGCACACCTCGCGGCGTCTGAACTTCAAATCCTTTTTGACGCCCTTGACGCTCTCCATAAACTCGATGCTGACGTGAATCTGCACGTCGTCGCCACGACGGGGGGCGTTGGGGTTTTGGCGACGGGCGCCGCCCCCGAACGAGCTGAAGATATTGCTGAAGAAATCGCCGAAAGGATCGCCGCCTTCGCCGCCGCCGAATCCGCTACCCGAAAATTGCGGGCCGTCCTCGCTACCGTATTGGTCGTAGGCCGCTTTCTTTTGGGGATCGGACAGCACCTGATAGGCGTGATTGATCTTCTTGAACATCTCCTCGGCTTCCTTGCGCTCGGCCTCGGGTTTGGTCGAATAGAGGTCGGGGTGATATTTCTTGGCCAAGCGCCTATAGGCGCTCTTGATTTCTTCGTCGGACGCGTCCTTGGATACGCCCAATATTTCGTAATAATTGTAGTCTGCCACGATGAACTCCTTTTGTTAAAGGGTTGGGAGTGCAAAGATTTTGCACTCCCCTATAGCCGTTGTTCGCTTATTCGACGGTGCCGTCGCCGCCGATATCGCCGTTGTCATCGGTCGAGGTCTGTTGACCTTGCGCCTGCTGCGCTTGCTGGTACAACTTGGTGAAGATGGGCTGTACGGTGTTGTTGAACTCGTCCATGGCCTTCTTAATCTCTTCGATATCGCTGCTGTCCAGCTTCTCACGCGCTTTCTTGGCGGCCTCTTCGACGGTCTTTTTGTCTTCCTCGCTGATGGCTTCGCCACCCTCTCGCACCGTCTTTTCGGCGGCGTACAAGGTGTTTTCGGAAGTGTTCTTGAGGTCTACCAATTCGCGGCGCTTCTTGTCCTCTTCGGCGTATTGCTCGGCCTCTTTGACGGCCTTGTCGATATCGCTTTCGGAGAGATTGGTGCTGGCGGTGATGGTGACCGACTGCTCTTTGTTGGTGCCCTTATCGCGCGCTTTGACGTTGACGATGCCGTTGGCGTCGATATCGAAGGTCACCTCGATCTGAGGTACGCCGCGGGGAGCGGGGGGAATGCCGTCCAAGGTGAAGCGGCCCAAGGTCTTGTTGTCTTTGGCGAACTCACGCTCGCCCTGCAAGACGTGAATGTCCACGGCGGGTTGATTGTCCGCGGCGGTGGAGAACACCTGCGTTTTGCTGGTGGGAATGGTGGTGTTGCGGTCGATAAGCCGCGTGAACACACCGCCCATGGTCTCGATGCCGAGGCTCAACGGCGTGACGTCCAGCAAGAGGACGTCTTTGACGTCGCCCGCCAACACGCCCGCTTGAATGGCCGCGCCGATGGCGACGCACTCGTCGGGGTTGATGCCTTTGTAGGGCTCTTTGCCGCTGACTTTGCGCACCGCGTCCACCACGGCGGGGATACGGGTGCTGCCGCCGACCAAGATAACTTTGCTGATGTCGTTGAAGGTGAGACCCGCGTCGCTCATCGCCTTCTTGGTGGGCACGATGGTCGCTTCGACCAAGTGCGCGGTCAGGCTGTCGAATTTGGCCTTGGTGATATCCATATCAATGTGCAGAGGACCGTCGGCGTTGGCGCTGATATAGGGCAGGTTGATGCTGGTCTTGGTGACGCCGGACAACTCGATCTTGGCCTTTTCGGCGGCCTCTTTGATACGTTGCAGGGCCACTTTGTCGCCCGAAAGGTCTACGCCCGACTCCTTTTTGAATTCGCCGACCACGTAGTCGATAAGGCATTGGTCGAAGTCGTCGCCGCCCAAGTGCGTGTTGCCGTTGGTGGCCAACACTTCGAAGACGCCGTCGCCGATTTCCAGAATGGACACATCGAACGTACCGCCGCCCAAGTCGTAGATCAATACCTTTTGATTCTTGTTTTCGCCTTTATCCAAGCCGTAGGCCAATGCGGCGGCCGTGGGCTCGTTGATGATACGCAGCACTTCGAGTCCCGCGATACGGCCCGCGTCCTTGGTGGCTTGACGTTGGCTGTCCGAGAAGTAGGCGGGCACGGTGATGACGGCTTGCGTCACTTTCTGCCCGAGGTAGGCCTCTGCGTCCGCTTTGAGTTTGCTGAGGATCATGGCGCTGATCTCTTGGGGGCTGTACTTCTTGTCGTCGATGGTGACGGTCTCGGCAGTGCCCATCTTGCGCTTGATGCTGGTGACCGTGCGCAGGGGGTTGGCTACCGCCTGACGTTTGGCCACTTGGCCTACTCTTCTCTCGCCCTCTTTGGTGAAGCCGACCACGCTGGGGGTGGTGCGGTTGCCTTCGGGATTGGGAATAACGGTGGGTTCGCCGCCTTCCATAACGGCGACGCAACTATTGGTTGTACCTAAATCTATACCGATAATTTTGCTCATAGTTCTATCTCCTTTTCAGTTTATTTATTAGACCGCCACTTTGACCATCGCGGGTCTGATGACGTAATCTTTGTATTTGTAGCCCTCTTGGAACACGGCGACCACTTTGCCCGCTTCGTCCGCGTTCTCCTCTTGCATCACGGCGTTGTGCACTTCGGGATCGAAGGCTTCGCCGAGGGCGGGTATCTGCTCCACGCCTATCTTCTGCATGGCCAAATCGAATTGCTTTTTGATCTGTACGATGCCGGCCATGGCCTTGTCGTCTTCTTTGAGCACTTCCAAGGCGCGGTTGATGCTGTCGATGACGGGGAAGACGGCGGTCAAGGTTTGGGTGATGCCCACCAATTTCTGCCGCTCGTTGTCGGCGGCCGAACGCTTGCGGTAATTGTCGTACTCGGCGAGCATACGCAGATACTTTTCGTTCTGCTCCTTATTCTCCTTTTCGAGCCGTTTTACCTCGTCCGCGAGTTTCTGCTTCTCCGTCGGGCCGTTCTTCTTGGGGGCTTTGGGCTTTTCGACGGTTTCTTTGCCCGCGTCGCTCGCTTGCTCTACCGTTTGCTCGGCCTTTTCTTCTTGATTGATGTCCTGTTGCTTGTCGTTCATTTCGTCTCCTTATCGTCCAATATGGACTTGATGGTCATTTCCAAGTATTGCAGTACGCCGATGACTTTTTTGTAATCCATGCGCTCGGGGCCTATGACGCCGGCGTGCACCTCGCGGTTGCCGCTCACTTTGTAGGTGGCGGACACCAACGAGCCGTGTTCGATGCCGTCCTCTTTGCCGATGCGGAAGCTGAATTCGACGTCCGAATCGCCTACCATATCCGTCAGTTCCTCTTTGTGCTCCAGTAGGGACAGCACGCCGCGCATATTGTCCACTTCGTCCGTGTACTCGGGATAGTCCAGCAGTTTGCTGGTGCCCTCGACGAACACCGAGGCGTCGCCCCCGCCGAAACGCTCCAAGGAAGAGATGATTTGGTCCAAAATGTCCTTGTAGGCCTGTATCTCGCCCTCAACCGAATTCATCTTGTCGCGTATCTCGTCCACGGTCATGCCGCCGAACATACGATTGAGCAGATCCGAACTGGTCTTGAGATAACTATCGCCCATATCGGCGGGAATGTCGATGATGCAATCCTTGAGGACGCCCGAGTCCGTGATAATGACCACCAACGCCTTATCGCCGCCCAAGTCCACCAATTTGATGTCCTTGACGCGCACGGTGCCCACGTTTTTGACCACGATGACCGAGGTGTAGTTGGTGGTATCCGACAGCACCTGCGCCGTGGAACGAATGACGTCGGCCACGTCGTCCATCTTGTCGTCGAGGTAGGTCTTGAGGTCGGTAATCTGCGGCACCATCGGCCCTTCGGTGGGAATGGTCTCCACGAACAATTTGTACGCCTTGGCGGTGGGGATGCGGCCGGCGGATACGTGCGGTTGCACCAGATAGCCCATCTTCTCCAAAGCGGCCAACTCCGCACGAATGGTGGCCGAACTGATCTCTTCGCCATAATCCTCTTTGATGTCCGCGCTCGACACGGGCTCGGCCGTCTCGATATAACGCGCCACCAATAGGCACAGTATCTTTTGTTTGCGAATGGTCAGCGTACTCATTTGGCTCTCCTCGGTTAGTATGCCCGACTTTGGCACTCGTAACCCTTGACTGCTAACATTATATGCCCAATTTTTAGCAATGTCAAGCGATGACTGCTAAATTATTTGCGAATTATTGCACTATTTTTGTAAAATACTATACAAATTGTATATTTTTGACCAATTTCTATACGCTTCGTATAGTTAATTATCCGTATTGCCTACGTTATGATAGTCGCACGGTCTTTCCGTTTGCGCCGCTTCGTCGTATATCGGCGCGCACGCCTTATATCTCGCGCGACCTTATAAATCTCGTTGCGCACGCACTCATACGAAAAAGGGCGCCCGACGGACGCCCTCGTTGGCTATCAAAAGCCGTTAGTATAATTTGCTGTACACCACGCGGGACGAAGTGAATTCGCCTTGGAAGACGAAAGGCTCGGTGCAATCCGCGTCCAAATAGACGTTGTTGCCTTCCTCGTATTCGATCCACGTGCCAGCAGCAATATAATTCTTGGTCTTGCCGACCACCGCGCCTTCGTACACGAAACGCGTTTCGAGCACCGGCAATCTCGTATATTTGGTCACTTCCACGCCATTGACGTCGGCTTTGGTGACGTCTGCGAAGTCGATGCTGTAACCGTAGTCCTCTGCCGAATAGATGAGCGTTTCGGTAGAGTCGTTGCGATAGAATAACTCATTGAACAAAAACTCACCGTTCATGGTGAAAGGAACGACCGCGTACATCTTGTCAATAAGGTACGCATACACGTGCGTGCGGGTATTGTCCTCTTCGTCGAAATAGACGTAGGTCTCGCCGTCGAAGATGCGCTCGGTAAAGGCGCCGTCGTAATAGTAGGTACCGCAGATGAAGGGATTGACGCCAAATTGCGTATCGCTCCAGAAGAGTTTGCCGCGGCGCACTTCGATAAAGTCGTAGGAGGCCTTGGTAGCCACGTTGGTCACGTCAACGTCGTTGATATAGAAAGTGGTGGGCAGGAAGATGCGCTTGGGCTGCTTGGCGTCACGACGATAGACCGTGATATTGTCGGTGATGGTGGTGGTGTAGTTGGGGTCGATGAGTTGGGTGCACGCCGCGTCTTCGAACAGCACGTAGTCCATATTGCAGAAGTCTACGGTGGTGCCGTAGCCCTTTTGCATGGTCATATAGGTCTCGGTGGTGCCATCCGCGTACACGTCGATGACCGTGTAGTCGAAATATTCGGGATGCGCCTCGCCTTGGGGTTTGACGAAGAAATCCGTCGCGTCCGCGCCAACCTGTACGGTAGCGGGCGCAAGGGTGTTGAACGCGGGGTCCAAATAGACCTCTTTATCCGGGAACATAGATTGCAGATCTATGCCGTCGCCCACCGTATATTCCACGGGATATTCGCTGACGGGCACGAGTTCTTTGCCCTCGTAGTCGTAAATATGGAAATGCACCCACACGCGTTGAGGTTGCTCCTCGCCGCCTTGTCCTTGACCTTGACCGCCCGAGGGGTCTTTGTCACCGCCCTGCGGATCTTTGTCACCACCGGTGGGATCTTTATCGCCGCCCTCTTGGCCGCCTTGGCCCTCTTCACCCGTGCCGCTGCCCGCCGTGGACTTGGCGAACATCAACGCGTTGGGCGATTCGCTATAGGCGATGATATAGGTCGTATCTTCCTTGACGGACACGCAAACGTCCGTGAATTGAGGCGAAACCGCGTCGGCCGAAACGACGAAGTTGTACTCGGTCAGCGTTTCCTCATACCAACGGGCGAATTCTTGGGCGGTAAAGTCCGCGAGGGTGAATATAAAAGCGTTATTTTGTTGCTCGTAGCCGTTGACGACGCCGCGTTCGCTCTTGGGGGCGGGTATGCCGTAGCCGAATAAGCGTACGATCTTATCTTCATCCCAATCGTTCAACTGCCTGCCGCCGCTCTCCCCGCCGCTCACGGGTTGCCCGTCGTAATCGTCGTCCACGCCCGAAATGGCAAAGGCGGCGATGACGTCGGTCTTGGCGATCTTGTTGAAGTCGTCGAAGGTCGATTTGATATTGGCGTTGGCGGTGCCTTCTTTGGCCAAATACTCGTCCGACTTGATCTCGGTGGCATTGAGTCCGAAGTCGTCGTACAACGTGGCGCAAAGGGTGCGGCGCAACGAAACGTTGACCATACCGTCGTGCGCGTCGGTGTGATTGGTGAAATAGACCTTGCCGTTCTTGAAAGCCTGCGCTTTACCGCCGTATTTGGCGGCGTCCGCATAGGCGTCAAAGGTGCGGTGCGCGTCGTCTTTGACCATCTTGGTGGGCGAGATATAATAGGCCTTGGCCCACTCTTTGATCTTGCCTTCCACGACGTTGACGTAATCGTATTCGTAGGTATTGGTGCGCTCTCGCTCGTCCGCAAAGCGACTGCAATCGTCCACGTAGCGCATCGTGAGGGAGTAGTTTGGCTCGGACTTGTTCATATCGTAGTCCAAGGTGAGTTCGGCGTAGAAGCGCTGCTCGTGCGTTTCCGTACCCGCCGTGTAGACGATGACAAGGCCGAGGTGCACGCGGATAATATCCGAAGAGTCGATGTCTATGTCGATGGACACGTCGGCCACATAGTCCTGCGTCTTGCCCGCCTTGCCGGTGGCGAAGTCGAAATCGGCCTTGCCGGTCACTCTGTCCTTGTACACCTTGCCGAGTTCGTACGAAGCACCCACTTTTTCGTAGAGCGCTTTGATGTATTGGAATTGGATCATGGGCGGTTCGTCATACTTGAATTCGGGCTCGGCGACCGTCTTGTTTTCGTCGCATAGGTCGATAAGCAAATCCACATTGGTCTTGTTGGCGGTGCCCGTCGTCTCTTCGGCATCGGCGACAAGGGTGGGAGCAAACAGCGAGAAGAAGCCGTCCCGCTGCGTGGTGCCCGTATAGGCTTTTTGGTTGGTCAGGCTTCTCGCCACACCCTTGAAAGCCTTTTCTATTTTTTGCTGTTGCGCATTGAGTTTGGTTTCGTTATTACAAGCAGTCATCACGCCTGCCGTACAGGCGACCAAAATGACGACAAGCACCAAAATCAATGCAAACGAAACGCGCTTTTTCATACTTTTTCTCCTTGTTAGTTTTTATAATTATATATCATATCCACACTATTGTCAATAGTTTTCTCACGTTGCACGGCGCTAACATATTTTTGGTAAAATCACGCCGTTAGGGGCAAAATAGCGCAAATTATAAGCGAAATCAAGTGTGATTGCAATTAACATAAAAACGAAAATCAATTTGAAATAAATGCTATTTATTAATAAATAGCAAACTGATTTGATTGGAAACGTACAGTAGTTCGGGATCGATACGGAAATAGCCGTCGCATATACTGCAGGTCTTGCGCACGAGGGGGTTGGCCAAAACCGCGGCGTACTCCTCGCAAAAATCCACGCCGAAGCGTTCGTAATAGGCGGCCAAATCTACGCCCAACGTAGTGCGAAGGCCGAGCATGATCGTCTCTTCCTTGCGGTCGGACAATGTATTATCGCCCTCATCTCGATACCGCGTGCAGTCGGCCATATACGCCGCGAGATCGGGCGAGTGATAGAAGCGACGGCCGCCTGCGAAACTATGCGCGGCGGGGCCGAACCCCATATATTCTTTGCTCTGCCAACAATGCAGGTTGTGTCGGCATTGGTAGCCCGAGGCGGCGAAATTGCTCACCTCGTAGCGCGTCAATCCGTGTGCCTGCAAATAGGCGGCGGCCGCTTGATACAACGCGGCGGCTTCGTCCTCGTCGGGCAAGGCGATGCGCCCCGCCCTTACGCTGCGTTCGATGGGCGTACCCTCTTCCAACTGCAAAGCGTACACCGAAACGTGACGGACGAAGGGCAACATGGCGGCGAGATCCGCCGTGACGGACGCGGCGGTTTGATGGGGTAAGCCCACGATATAGTCCGCGTTGACGTTGGCGAAAATCGTATGCGCCATGCGCAAAGCGGCGAGCGCCTCGTCCGCGGTGTGCACGCGCCCCATCACGGCAAGCACCTCGTCCTGTAAGGATTGCACGCCGATACTCAGGCGATTGACGCCCAACGAGCGCAAGGCGTCGAACAGTTCCGCCGAGCAACTCTCGGGATTGCACTCCACCGTAAATTCTTCGAGATAATCGAGTATAAACGCGTCGGTAAGCGCGTCGAAAATCCTGCGCCATTGCGCGGAGCGAAGCAAAGACGGGGTGCCGCCCCCCACGAAAATCGTATCTACGAGGCGGTCGTCCCCCGCGGCGCGTATTTCGCGGCACAACGCGTCCACGTAGTCGTCCATAGGGGACAAGTCGCAAACGCTGTAGAAGTCGCAATAGGCGCACTTCCTGCGGCAAAACGGTACGTGAATATAGACGCCCGTTTTGGTCATTATTCGTCGTCTCCGACCTTGAGAATGGTCATAAAAGCGTCCGAGGGTATCTCAACCGAGCCGACCTGGCGCATACGCTTTTTGCCCTCTTTCTGCTTCTCCAAAAGTTTCTTTTTGCGCGTGATATCGCCGCCGTAGCACTTGGCCAAAACGTCCTTGCGCAAGGCCTTGACCGTCTCGCGGGCGATGACCTTGTTGCCGATGCACGCCTGAATGGGTATCTCGAACATTTGGCGGGGGATAACGTCTTTTAGACGTTCCGCCACCTTTCTGCCCCGCTCGTAGGCGCTGTCTTTGAAGACGATCATACTCAACGCGTCGCACATTTCGCCGTTGAGCAGAATGTCCAAACGCACCATATCGTTCTTGACGTAGCCGTCCATCTCGTAGTCGAGGCTGGCGTACCCGCGCGAGCGCGACTTCATGCTGTCGAAAAAGTCGTACAGAATCTCGCTCAAGGGAATTTGGTACGACAGCACTACCCTCTGCGGATCGAGATAGGTCATATCCTTGAATATGCCGCGCTTTTGCTGGCACAACTCCATAATTGCGCCCACGTAGGCGGGCGGCGTGAACACGGACAACTTGACGATGGGCTCCTCGATATAATCTATCTCGGCGGGGTTGGGCAACTTGGTGGGGTTGTCGATCATCAATATTTCGCCGCTCGTCTTGTGTACGCGGTAACTCACCGAGGGCGCGGTGGTCACGAGGTCGAGGTCGAACTCGCGCTCCAATCGCTGGGTGATGACGTCCATGTGCAATAGCCCCAAAAACCCGGTGCGGAAACCGAAACCCAACGCCGTGGAAACGTCGGGCTCGAAATAGAGGCTGGCGTCGTTGAGCTTGAGTTTCTCCAACCCCTCGCGCAATTCGTTGTACTTACTGCCGTCGGCGGGATAGATACCCGCGAACACCACGGGTTTGACCTCTTTGTAGCCGGGATAAGGCGCGGCGCACGGATTTTCGGCCTTGGTGATGGTGTCCCCCACGGCCGTATCCACCACGTTTTTGATAGAAGCCGCGAGGTAGCCGACTTCGCCCGAATGCAATACGGACACGGGACGCATCTTGGGCGTAAACACGCCTACTTCGGTGACGTCAAACTCTTTGCCCGTGCTGCACATACGGATGCGGTCGCCCACTTTGACCGTGCCTTCGCCCACGCGAATGAGGGAAATAGCGCCCTTGTAATTGTCGTAGACCGAATCGAAAATGAGGGCTTTGAGGGGGCTTTCGTCGTCCACTTTGGCGGGGGGCAGTTGCTCGATGATCTGCTCGATGAGATGGTCGATGCCGATGCCCTCTTTGGCGCTCACCAAGGGCGCTTCGTCCGCGGGAATGCCGATGACGTCCTCGATTTGCTTTTTTGCTTCCTCTACGTCCGCCGAAGCGAGGTCTATCTTGTTGATAACGGGCAGTATTTCCAGATTGTTGTCCACCGCGAGATAGGCGTTGGTCAAGGTCTGCGCCTCTACGCCCTGCGTGGCGTCCACGATGAGAATGGCCCCCTCGCACGCAGCCAAAGAACGCGACACTTCGTAGGTGAAGTCCACGTGCCCCGGGGTGTCTATGAGGTTGAGAACGTACTCGTGATCCTTGTACTTGTAGTACATACGCACGGGTTGCAATTTGATGGTGATGCCGCGCTCGCGTTCCAAGTCCATGCTGTCCAGCAGTTGGTCCTTGCTTTCGCGTTCGCTCACGGTCCCCGTGAACTCCATCAAGCGGTCGGCCAAGGTGCTTTTGCCGTGGTCGATATGGGCTACGATACAAAAATTGCGAATGTAACTTTCGGTCATACTTGCCTCCACACGAAATAGTATACTTTTTTGCATTAATTTTGGCAAGTGGTATTTACAACTCAACGCAAATTTGATATACTGTAAAGGAACTTTTACTTCGGGAGGCAATACTATGATAGATTTCAGTTGGTTATTGGACAAACCCATCGCGCACCGCGGTTTTTGGGGACAAGGCGAAGGGGATCAACCCTTTTGCGCCGAGAACTCTTTGACGGCCTATCAGCGCGCCATAGATAAGGGCTACAATATCGAAATCGACGTGCACCTTATGGCGGACGACGACTTCGCGGTGTTCCACGACGGCACCACCACCAGAGTGTGCGGCGTCAATGCCAAAGTCGCCTCGCTCACCAAGGCCGATCTGCCCAACTATCATCTGTCCAATACCGCCGACACCATTCCCACTTTGCGCGAAGTGCTCGACTTGGTGGACGGGAAGGTGGGTCTTCTCATCGAAATGAAAGACTTCACCAACAAGAACGATTGCTGCAAAAAGTTGTACGACTATCTCAAAGATTACAAGGGCAACTACGCCATTCAGTCCTTCAATATCACGGTAGGCGGCGGCGCTTTGGGTTGGTGGCGCGCCAATACCACGGGCGTGCCCATCGGCATATTGTCCTGCCGTCCTTTGGACGTGCTGCTCCCCTCTTGGAAGAAAGCCATTCAGCCCGACTTCTTCGCTTTCGACATCAAGGGCTTGCCCGTTAAGTATATCGAGAAACAGCGCAAGGAATGCGGCGTCAAATTGCTCACCTGGACCATTCGCACGCAAGAAGCCTACGACAAAGCCGTCAACGAAGTCAAAGTCGATAATATCATCTTCGATACCTATCGCTTAATAAATTGATTGAGGAGAAAATACAAATGATTATTACGTGCGGTGAATGCGGAAGAAACGTTTCGGATCAAAGTTACGTCTGCCCCGGTTGCGGCAGAGACGTGCGCGTACTCAAAGCCAACGGCTACGGTTGTCGTAATTGTACCAATCGCTATGACGACGATTGCAAGAGTTGGGGCCCCAGTGGCTACCCCTGTTTGGCGTATTACGAAGAAGATTACGACTGATGCATAATCGATAATCAAAAAAGGCAGGACATTGTCCTGCTTTTTCTTATACGGCGTTTTCGTCAAATAGTATTTTAGGCGGAACGTAGCGCAATGCAAGCCACGCGCCCACGCCCAAGACGAGGTAGTCTACGAGATAGAAAGTCATGGTCTCGGCAATCAAAGCAAAGGGCGCGCCCCTGTGCACGTTGATGGCGATGAGGCAAGTATAGACGAAGGCGTACGCTACGCCCAACGCCGCCCCTATCGGCAACGCCGAAAAACGGCGGGTTTTGAGAAGCCCCCACGCGGCGACCGAGGCCGCGGTGAACGCCGCCAACTCGAAGACGATGGCGAGGCCGTCGTCCAACACCAAGCCGTAGACGATGGAGCGCACGCCGAAGGCTATCGCCGCCTCGGCGGGCGAATAGCAAACGAGCAAGAACGCGGCGAACAATACGCCCAACTGCACGCGCAAATAGGGAACGGTGGGGAATAGGGGCGGAATAAGCGTCTCGACGTAGCCCAGCAACCCCGCAAGCACCGCGCACACCAATGTGACGATCAATTTCTTCTTGGAAGTCAACGTCCACTTTTTCATACTACGTCAACTCCACCACCACGCCCAACGTGGGATATATTATCTTGTCCCCTTTGCGGGATAGCGTCGCCACCCTGCCCCGATAGACGGTCTCCAACTTGTCCCCGTTGACGCGCACCTGCACGCCGCTATAGGTAGCCACGGGGTTGTAGGGTTGCCCGAGCGCAAGGGTGGACACGGCCTTGCCGTCCACGTACACGGTAGCGGTGGCGGCCGATTCGCGCGGCAAGAGAACGGTGAGCAAGCACGCCGTGACGACGACCACTACGAGGGCGGCCACGAGCAAGTCCCACTTGCCCAAAACGCGTATTTTGTTGTGTTCGGCATAGGCATTCATATCGAAATTATACCGCATTTCGCGCCGTTTGTCACCCAAAAGGCACGATTTACTCTCGCTTTTGCACATAATTTCGCTACTTTTGGGGCAATGTTGCGCCAATCAGTTGAAATTGTTGCCCATTTACTATATAATTTTGATAGGAGTGAGGTATGAAGTACAGCAAACTTGCTTTTCAATATATGGCCAACAAACACTTTTGGAAACTGCTTTTGTTGCTAATAGCGCCGGCGGTGGCCATTTCTATGTTTACCGGTTTCGACACCACGGCCAAACTCATCACGCGCTTCCCCGAGCGCACCGAATACAGCTTCGCCGAGATGTTCCACCTGACCAGCGAGGTCAATTGGAAAGTGCTCATCGGCTTGGTGGTTATGTTCTTTGCTTACGTGGTGCTGTTCGCCGTGATGATCGGCGCGATGCAACGCCATATGCGCACGGGACGCTTCGCCATGACCAACATAGGCAAGCGCATCAACGAGAACTTCCTGCCCGTGTTTCTCACCTTGTTGATGGTGTTCTTGTTCATCTTCCTGTACGGCTTGTTCCTCAATATCACCATCATCGCTTGGTGGGCCATGACCAAGAACCTCGTGGCGACCTACATACTGACCATCTTCTTTATGGTGGCGTTCTTCCTCTTGTTGATGTGGCTGTTCACCATCTTCTTCCTCACCTGCCCCAATATGGTGGTGACCGGGCAAAGTCTTTCGGACAGCGTGAGTTACAGCATCCGCATTTCGCGCTCCAAGCGCCGCCAACTGTACCTCGCCATCGCCCTGCCTTTGTCCATCATGATGGTACTGCAATTCGGCTTGGTGTGGATACCCGAAAAGGTGTATAAGATACTGCACGTCATCACCAACGCGATTATGGTGCTGTTCATCACTTGCTATTATCCCGTGCTGATGTTCGTCAGCTACTACGATATCAACGACAAGGACCGCGAGGATCTCTTGCCCGTCAATCGTCTATAGGAGTTGTTATGCCACTCAAACATTCCCTCAATATTCTTATATACAAATACGGCGTGGTCTTCAAAATGATCGCGTACTACGCCATTTTGCTGTTGATTTTCGTGTCCATCGCCGCGGGCATTTTGTCCCCCATCTTCTCCGAAATGTACGCGGAGATACAAGAGACGGGCGTCACCGTCCAACTGCACCAATTCTTCGACGAGTTCTTGCAGGGCGACAGTTCTCTCATCGAGACTTTCCAGGCCATCGGCGTGGCGGTCAACAGCATCATCGACATCGTCGTCAACAACAATATGGCCGTCACCAAGGGGCTCGTGGTCATCGGCGTCTTCGCCATCTTGTATATCTACCTCGTCAGCTTCGCCAACCTCGTGTGTAGCGACGTGGTCAACAACTTTATGAACAGCGCCTCGCGCTTCGGCTTTTTGAGCAACCTCATCTACAACCTCGGTAAGAGCGCGTTGTACGGGTTGTTGTATTTGGTGACCTACCTGCCCGCCACCGCATGCTCGGTGGCCGTGACCTATTTCGTCGGCTACGGGCTCGTCAAAGGAGGCGCGTTCCTCTTGGCGTTCCCCGCGTGCTGTATGACCTTCCTCGTGTTGCAATCCTTGGTGCTGACGGTATTCGCAGGCTGGTTGCCCGCCATCGTCGTGGACAAGAAAAGCGTGGCCAAAGCGTTGGTCGAGGGGCCGAAGTCCATTCTCAAAGACCACTTCGGCTACTGCTGGATGACCATGTTCGTCACCATGTTCTTGTGCTTCATCTTCGTGATGATCTCCACGTTCTTCACCTTCGGGTTCGGCTTTATCATCGCCTTCCCCACCGCCGTGGTCGCCGTCAAGATATTGGAATTGGTCTTCTACTTCAACGCGCACGGCTACAAGTTCTACGAAACCGACAAAAAGGTCGCCGAGGAAACCCTCCCCAAAATGGAATAGCCGTTCAAAACTCTGCATTACAAATTACAAACGCATCGTACGCATACGAAGCGACAACGAAAAGTCTCCGTCGGAAGGTCGGCGGAGACTTTTCGTAACCTTTTCGCGCAAATGCGCCTTGCGAATAGCGTTATTTCTTGCCGCCCGCACGCATCGCGTTGAGAATGGCCAACACCGCCACGCCCACGTCCGCGCCCACGGCCAGCCACATCATCACGGCCGACTGCGCCACGGGGGTGAAACTCAACGCCATCACGCCCAATTTGACGCCCAACGCAAAGACGATATTTTCCACGACGATGCGTTTGGTTTTGAAAGATATGCGGCGTAGTTTGGGTATTTGTGTCAGGCTGTCGTACATCAACACCACGTCCGCGCTCTCGATGGCCGCGTCCGAGCCTACGCCGCCCATCGCCACGCCTACGGCGGCCGTGGCGATGACGGGTGCGTCGTTGATGCCGTCCCCGACGAAGGCAACGGTCTTGCCCTCTTTTTGCCATTCGACCACCTTGTTGACCTTGTCTTCGGGCAAGGTCTCGGCGTAATAGGCGTCCACGCCCACCTCTTGGGCCACTTCGGCCACGATGGACGCGCTGTCGCCCGACAGCATAATGGTTTCGATTTGTTGCTCCTTGACGGTCTCGATGGCTTGGCGGCTATCCGCTTTGACGGTGTCTTTGATGGATATACAGCCGACCAAAGCCCCGTTTTGGGCGACGTAGACCACCGTTCCGACCGACGTCGGGCACGCAGCCACATCCACGTCGTAGGCCGCCATCAACGAGGCGTTACCGGCCAAAACGACGGCTTCTCCGTTGCGCGCCACCATACCTTTGCCCCGTATCTCCTCTATCGCGTACGCTTCGGCGTCAGACGCGTTTTCGGTCGCATACGCGTCGCATATCGACTTGGCGATGGGGTGATTGCTATGCCGCTCGCAAAGGTAGGCGAGCGACAGCACCTCTCGACGCTTGTCCTCGGGCCATACGGACGACACGGCGAACCGCCCTTCGGTCACGGTGCCCGTCTTGTCCATCACCAACATATCGACCTTGGTGACGGCGGCGAACACGTGGCCGCCCTTGATGAGAATGCCCATCCTGCCCGCTAAGCCGATGGCGCCGAAGTAGGTCAAAGGCACGCTGATGACCAAGGCGCACGGGCAACTGACCACCAAAAAGACCATCGCCTTTTTGAGCCAAAACGCCCAAGTGGGCCAATCGTTGTAGTGAATGCATAGCGGCACGACCACGCCGATGATCAACGCGATGCCGACCACGATGGGGGTATAGAACTTGGCGAACGTGGTGATGAAGTTTTCAACGGGCGCTTTTTGCTCGCGCGCTTTCTCCACCAACGCTATCATTTTGGAAGCCGTCGATTCGCCGTAGGGCTTGGTGACTTCCACGCGCAGTACGCAGCCGATATTGACCGCGCCCGACATGACTTGGTCGCCCACCGCGACCGTGCGCGGCACGCTCTCGCCGTTCAACGAGGACATATCAAGGTCGGACGCGCCGTCCACGACCACGCCGTCAAAGGGTACGCGCTCGCCCGGCTTGACCAGCACGATTTGCCCTACCGCCACCTCTTCGCAAGGCACTACGCGCTCTCCCTCGTCGTCCACGAGGTTGGCGGTGTCGGGATTGATGGCAAGAAGGGCCGCGATGGACTTACGCGAGCGTTTGACCGCCCGCTTCTCGAAGTATTCGCCGACTTGGAAAAACAGCATTACGGCCACGGCCTCGGGATATTCGCCTATGGCGAATGCGCCGATGGACGCGATGGTCATCAAAAAACTTTCGTCCAAAAACTGTGCGTGCAACAAGCGGCGGACGGCTTTGATAATGACGTCGTAGCCCACCAAGACGAACGCGGCCGCCGACAGGCATATCACGGTTATCTCGGCCCAACGCGCCTCTTGCGTGTATTCGAGCACGAGAATGGGCACCAAAATAGCCGCCGCAACGAGAATGCGGCAAAGATTCCAAGTCTCTTTTTTCATATTACATACCGAGAATGGTGCAGTCCGGCTCCACCTTTTTGCACGTCTTTTTGACGGCTTTGAAGATTTCCTTTTCGCGCGCTTCGTCGTACTCCAAGGTCATCTTCTGCGCGATAAAACTCACCGTAACTTCCTTTACGCCCTCGATTTTGCCGACGGCATCCTGCATTTTGGCGGCGCAGACCGCACAATCCAAATCTTCCAACTCAAATACTTTTCTCATAATTATTCATCTATTCATATTCTTTTGCATACACATTCGGCGTGTATAGCAATTTTCGCTACTTTGCGGCGGCGGTCGACCAATTCGGCGCGTTTCGTCGCCATCGTTCGACCTATTTTGCGTTCCTATTCCTCGAGGTGGGCTTTGGCCATATCGAACAGCATTTTGACGTGATCGTCGTCCAAACTGTAATACACCTCTTTGCCGACCTTCCAATACTTCACCAACTTGTTGGTGCGCAAAATGCGCAGTTGGTGGGACACCGCGGATACCGTCATATCCAGTAGTTCCGCTATGTCGTTGACGCACAACTCTTTGAGCCCCAAGGCCGAGATGATCTTGATGCGCGAACTGTCGCCGAACACTTTGAACAACTCGGCGATATCCAGCAACAGATCTTCGTCGGGCAAGGCTTTGCGCAACGCGTCCAGATCTTTGGCTTGCTCTGCTCTCTCTTCGCTCATATACCCCTCCACGTTTGAATGATTGTTCAATCGTATTATACGACAATATATGCGCGCTGTCAACAGATAATTGAATATTTGTTCAATCGTTTTGCAAAATGTGACAAAAAAATGCGCCCATAACGGGCGAAAATTTCATTACTATGGGTATTCAATTTGTCGATGAAAGGAAGGCTATCGCAAAAGACTGACGGATCGCCCTCGGCGCCGTCGTAAACGTAATCGTATCGGCCACCCTCGAATCGACCGTGGTTGCGTATGAGCATCTGCTCAACGGGCGGGGGCAACACGCCCCGCATTCGCGCTTTGAAGCGTGCTTTGATGGTGTCGAGGTCGGCACGAACGTAGACGCGCACCGCTCCATCGGGCAAAAGCCCCGCCTGCGCCTCGTCGCTCACGACGTAAATGACGTTGTCACCCGTGACCGCTTCTAATAACTTCTTGCGAAAAATTGCTTCGGCCTCCGTCGGCGATTTGGCGAGCCGTAGATAGTCCTTGCCCGACACGATCTCTGCGCCTATCCGCGCAGCCAACGCCTCGGCCAACGTGCTTTTTCCGCTGCAATTTTCTCCTATCAACCCGATGACCATGCTACTATACCTATGAACTCTAAAACTCTTTGACGAACAAATGGTCCGTGCCGCCGGCGTATATGTATATGAGCGCTATAATGATACGTAACCATAACTAAAAGCGCCAAAATGATACACGCTTTATTCTATGGAAATCTCTATTGCCACATTCTCATTTCCGAGCAGATCCTTCATCTGCGTTGCCGTTTTATCGATGATATGGCCGAGCCGTGTGTAAGACCACGAGTTGGAGCCGTAGAACACGACGATCTGATTGCCCGAATAGAGGACGATATCGCCCGCCTGAGTCTTAATCTGCGCGTCGTTTCTCGGCAGGCTTGTTCCGAGCGAACCGACCTGCTCGAAGCCGCCGTACATGGACAGATTGATTCTGATCGGCTGATCTTTGACGAGCTCCGCAAGTGCCGCGACCGATTCGTTTTCTTCCCAGTCGACGGTAACGGTCGCGCCGTCGATCTTCATTTTCAGCGTCTTCATAATCGGGTTTTCCTCTGTTTTTTCGGATTTGCTTTCCGTAGGGACGGCGGTCGTCTCGGACGCCGTTTGCTCATCGGCTTTTTGAGAAGGTACTTCCGTTTGAGAAGCCGTATCCGTTGCCGGGGCAGTGTTGCCGCCGCCGCAGGCGGAAAAGCAGAACAGCAACATACAAACGGCAAGCACGGCAATGATCTTACCTGATCTGTTTTCCGAATTCATACGCTTCCTCCAGTTCGGCAGTGCGGCCGTTTGCTTCGCCGGCATCGTTGATGCCACCGCAGAATAATGATCCTGCGAATTCTGCTTTTTCAAAGCAATCAATCCATCCTCGCAAACCGCTGATGGCTTTTTCGGGAACGTAAGTTTCATCTTCCGCGGCGACCGACAGCATATAGATACTGCGGAACTTGTAATCGGACGGATAAAGCGGATTCATACGGTCAAGTAGCGTCTTCATCTGACCGCTCATCTCATAATAATAGATCGGCGTGACGAACACCAGCGCGTCGGCGTTCCTGACCTTCTCGGCAATCTCCGCGGCGTCGTCCTTCAGCACACACTTCTGCGTCTTCTGACAGGCAAGACAGCCAATGCAGAATCTGATCTCTTTGCCTTTGAGGCTGATATTTTCGACTTCGTTTCCAGCTTCTTTTGCGCCGCGGATCAGTTCTTCAGCCAGTCTGTCGGAATTGCTCTTTGCCCGCAGACTTGTTGTAATTACAAGTACTTTGCTCATTTCAGATTCTCCTTCATAAACGCTTCGATCTTGTCAAATGGGATCGCGTCCTTGCCGCCGCCGTCATAAAGATCGGTATGGGAAGCACCCGGAATGATGAGCAGTTCCTTGTTTTCGGTGTACTTGCTGTCCTTCACCATGTCAGCATAGGCGTCCCTGCCAAAGTAGCAGGAATGCGCTGCATCGCCGTGCATCACCAAAACCGCAGAGCGAATCTCATTGGAGTACTGCAGGATCGGCTGATTGATAAAGCTCTCGCAGCCGATCACATTCCAGCCGCCGTTGGAGTTGAGGGAACGGGGATGATAGCCGCGACCTGTCTTGTAATAGTCGTAGTAATCCTTCACAAAATACGGCGCGTCCTCCGGAAGCGGATCGACGACACCCCCGCCGAGCTTGTATTCGCCGCTTTTCAGGTCTTCCAGACGCTGTGAGCACATAGCGGCTCTCTTCTGATAGCGGGCTTCCTCGCTGTCCTCAGAATCGAAGTACCCCTTCGCGTTGACACGTGTCATGTCATACATGGTCGAGGCGACCGTCGCCTTGATGCGGGTGTCCAGCGCCGCGGTATTCAGCGCCAGACCGCCCCAGCCGCAAATGCCGATGATACCGATCCGATTCGGATCGACCTTGTCGCACAGGGAGAGGAAATCCACCGCCGCCATGAAATCCTCAGTGTTGATATCCGGGGAAGCCATGTAGCGCACGTTCCCGCCGCTCTCACCGGTGAAGGAGGGGTCAAAGGCAAGCGTCAGAAAGCCGCGCTCCGCCATCGTCTGCGCATACAGCCCGGAGCACTGCTCCTTGACGGCTCCGAAGGGGCCGCAGACCGCGATGGCCGGGAGCTTTCCCTCTACGCCCTTCGGAACGTACAGATCCGCTGCCAGCGTGATGCCGTAGCGATTGATAAAAGTGACCTTGCTGTGATCCACCTTGTCGCTTTTGGGAAAGGTCTTGTCCCATTCTTTTGTCAATGTAAGTTCTGCCGGTTTCATCATGATTCAATCTTCCTTTCGGTGATTATTTTTGCTTGTCTGATCAGATAGTCGATCCGATCAATTTTCCTCTGGCACTCGTGCATATCCTCCACCATATTGCAGCGCCGCAGCTTCAGGAATCTGACAAGCTCTGCCTCCTGTCCTGATTGATATAACTGCATCGCCCGCTCTATGAGCTCTTGCCGTACACCGGTATCGGCAAGAAAGGATTTCATTGTTTCCGAATAATCTGACACAGTAATCCGCACTCCTTGGCTCCTTGTTCCTTGGTTCGTTTTTATTATAACGCATTGACTTTATGCTCGCTAATGGTTATAATGAATATCATGATATTCGTATTAGGAATATCATGAAGGAGGAATACCATGGAGATAAGAACACTTCGGTACTTTCTTGCCGTTGCGCGGGAGGAAAATATGACGAGGGCCGCCGAGCAGCTTCACGTGACGCAGCCGACACTGTCAAAGGCGCTGAAGTCTCTTGAGGACGAACTCGATAAAAAGCTGTTCACCCGGCACAGCTTCAGCATTCGTCTGACGGATGAAGGCGTCCTGCTCCGCGACAGAGCGGAAGACCTTGTCAGCATGGCGGATAAGATTGAGAAGGAGTTTGTCTCGCTTGATGATGTCTCCGGCGGAGAACTGTTCCTCGGTTTAGCTGAATCCTATCAGATCAAGTATATTGCAGATGCGATTAAAGCCTTGAAGGAGCAATATCCGAAGCTGCAATACCACATCACCAGCGGCGACACGGAGCAGGTTGCGGAAAAGCTGCAGAAAGGGCTTTTGGACTTTGTTGTCCTCGCTGAAGAACCGGACAGGAACAAGTACGAATTTATAGCTCTTCCAGAAGCGGATTGCTGGGGGGTGATATTCCCCGCAGATGATCCTCTTGCGGAGCGGGAGAGCTTCCGCCCTTCCGACCTCCGCGGGCTTCCGATGTTCTGTTCCGAGCAGGCGTGGCATCAGGAAATAAGGAACTGGGCCGAAAGTGATTTTGATGCTTTTCATCTCGAAGGCTCGTTCCGGTTATCATACAACGGATCAATCTTCGCAAAGGCAGGGCTCGGATACCTGCTGACCTTTGATAAACTGATCGATGTTTCATCCGATAGCGGGTTGGTATTCAGACCGCTTACCCCGCACCTCGAAACGAAGTTATATCTTGTCTGGAAGAAGTATCAACCGTTTACACCGATTGCCGAACGGTTTTTGGAGCAGGTCAAAGCTTCATTTTAGACAATTTTTCAGTGAAAACGAAAAAATGGCGGCTTTCGGGAGAATACATCTCTCAAAAGCCGCCTGAAATAGTGGGGGTCGGTAGTTCAAGTCCTCCGGGCAAAGAAAAATATCTTTTTGTTTGCACCCCGCAATTGGGGCACGAAAAAACCCCGAAACCGCTCGGGTATCGGGGTTTTCCGGTGCAATATTTTTTTGTTGCACAACATGTCTTGAGTGCCCAAAAAAGATATTTTCAATTTCTGCATTTTCCCGCCTGCTTTTTTATAAAAAGTAGCGGGTTTTCGCTTATTTCTGACATTTTTAAAGATAGAACAAAAAAGATATTTGCTAATACTTCAAAAGCTGTTTTTGCCGGCTGGATGTACTCTCAGAGCAAGCGTTCGCCCAA